>JALEKC010000161.1 GCA_022769325.1 Eubacterium sp.
ATTGGACAGATTGGTAAGTCCTTCCGAAACGAGATTACACCGGGTAATTTTACGTTCCGTACCAGAGAATTTGAACAGATGGAACTTGAATTTTTCTGTGTACCGGATACGGATTTGGAGTGGTTTGCTTATTGGAAAGAATTTTGTATCAAATGGCTGAAAGATCTTGGTATCAAGGAAGAGGAAATGCGTGTCCGTGACCATGATAAAGAAGAACTTTCTTTCTATAGTAAAGCGACAAGTGATATCGAATTTTTATTCCCATTTGGTTGGGGCGAATTGTGGGGAATTGCCGATCGTACCAATTACGATTTAACACAGCATCAAAATGTATCTGGAGAAGATATGAGTTATTTTGATGATGAGAAGAAAGAAAAATATATTCCATATGTAATTGAACCATCCCTTGGTGCGGATCGTGTGACCCTTGCGTTCCTTTGCAGTGCCTATGATGAAGAAGAACTGGAAGGGGGAGATACCCGTACAGTGATGCATTTCCATCCTGCATTGGCACCGGTAAAAATTGGTGTGCTTCCTCTTTCTAAAAAACTCAATGAAGGTGCTGAGAAAGTATTTGAAGAATTGAGTAAATATTACAATTGCGAGTATGACGACCGTGGAAATATCGGTAAGAGATATCGTCGTCAGGACGAAATTGGAACTCCATTCTGTATTACTTATGATTTTGATTCAGAAGAAGATGGAATGGTTACAGTGCGTGATCGTGACACCATGGAGCAGGAGCGAATCAAAATCTCGGATTTAAAAGCTTATTTTGAAGATAAATTTGCATTTTAAAGGAGTGTAAGAGCGTGAAAACTTATTTATACAATACCCTTTCCAAAAAAGTGGAAGAGTTTGTTCCCAATGAACCGGGAAAAGTGGCAATGTATACATGCGGGCCTACCGTTTATCATTTTGCCCATATTGGAAATCTCCGAAGCTATATTATGGAAGATGTGCTGGAAAAGTATCTGCGTTTTGCCGGATATGATGTAAAGCGTGTCATGAATATCACAGATGTGGGACATTTGTCCAGCGATGGAGACACCGGGGAAGATAAGATGCTTGCCGGTGCCAAAAGAGAACACAAATCGGTGATGGATATTGCAAAATATTATACCGATGCGTTTTTTGAAGACTGCAAGAAATTGGAAATTAAACGCCCGGATGTGGTAGAACCGGCTACCAATTGTATCGAAGAATTTATTCATATGATTGAGGTGCTTTTGGAAAAAGGCTATGCCTATGTTGCCGGTGAAAATGTATATTTTGATACATCGAAACTTGACAATTATTATGTTCTCTCATCTCAGAACGAAGAAGATCTTCAGGTTGGAGTTCGTGATGACGTAGAAGAGGACGTGAATAAACGAAATAAAACAGATTTTGTACTTTGGTTTACAAAATCCAAGTTTGATAATCAGGAATTGAAATGGGACAGTCCATGGGGCGTTGGTTATCCCGGCTGGCATATCGAATGTTCCAGTATCAGCATCAAACATTTGGGCGAATATATGGATATTCACTGTGGCGGCGTGGACAATATTTTCCCGCATCATACCAATGAGATTGCACAAAGTGAAGCTTATCTGGGACATAAATGGTGTAATTGCTGGTTCCATGTCAATCATCTAAAGACCAATGGTGGAAAGATGAGTAAATCCAAAGGAGAATTTCTTACGGTTTCCCTCTTGGAAGAAAAAGGGTATAACCCAATGGTATATCGCATGTTCTGCCTGCAGTCACATTACCGGAAACCACTTGAATTTTCCTACGAGGCCTTGGATAATGTGGCGATCGCTTATGAGAAACTGTTAAAACGAATCAAAGCGATTCCGGAAGAAGGAGAAGTAAATGCAGATCAGGTGGCTGCTTACCATGAAAAATTTGGTGAAGCAGTTGGAAATGATATGAATACTTCAATGGGACTTACGATCGTGTACGATCTGTTGAAAGAAGATTTTTCCGGTGCGACCAAGAGAGCGATTCTTGCGGATCTGGATACGGTATTATCTTTGGAACTTACGAAAGTGTGGAAAGATGCCGGAGAGGAAGTCGATGAAGAATTGAGCGCTTTTGTGGAAGGAAAAATTGCAGAGCGTGCGGCAGCGAAAAAGGCAAAAGATTTTGCCAAAGCCGATGCCATCCGTGATGAACTGAAAGCAAAAGGAATCTTAATAAAAGATACAAGAGAAGGCGTTGTCTGGGAGAAAATCGGAGAATAAACGAAGAAAGCGAGGAGACGTTGAATGTTTCCCCGCTTTCCTTATATAAGGAGTTAAAAGATGTTTCATATCGCCATATGTGATGATGAAAAAAAGTATTGTGAAGAGATGCAGCAAAAAATAAATCAATACGCAGAAAAAAATAATTGCGAGATCTGTGTGGATTGTTATTATAACGGAGAAGCGTTGTGGCTTGCTTATGAGAAACAGTACGACATATTGATCTTAGATGTAGAGATGACGGGGATTGACGGAGTGCATCTGGCAGAAAATATTCGAAAGACCGATGAGGAAGTTGTGATTATTTTTTCTACGTCACACCGGCAGTATGCCTTGGATGGCTATCGTGTCGAGGCATCCGGCTATATTGTAAAGCCGTTTTCCGAAGAAACGGTAGGCCGGGAATTGGAAAAGGCATTTCGCAGAATCCGGGAGAGCAGTTATGATCTTACGGTTTCTTTTAATGGAGAAGTTACGATGATTGCAATGAGTCAGTTGTTATATGTAGAAGTGTACCGACATAAATTGATCTATCATCTGGCAGATGGAAGGAAACTTCGGGGAACCGGATCGTTGAAAGAAGTGAAAAAACAGGATGCGAAAGATCTTTTGGTACAGACACATAAGAGTTTTTTGGTAAATCTTATGTGGATCACGTCGTATCAAAGCAGTCCGCATCTTGTCTTTGTCAAGGGAAGAGAAGACGGCGTCCCCATCAGTAAATACCGATATGATGAATTTGTAGAAACGTATATGGAGTATTACCGGAGAAAATTAACCAGACTTTCAGGAAAAAGTGCCAGATAGGCAGAAGGGATAAAATACTTATGTTTTTCTTTTTAACAATAATCATTGCGGGGCTAAGTACCGCACTTCCGCTGCGCAAAAAGAGGGATTTTTTTCTTGGCTTGGCAGCAATGGCAATCTGTGCTTTTATTGAATTTCTATGGTATTACATTTTCCGGGAAGCCTTTTTGGCAGAACCATATACAGTGATTTGGGAAAATATCCATGAAAATAGTATACTTGGGATTCATTTTGAATTATTATATACGACGACGGCTCTCTATACATTTTTGCTGTGGATCCTGCCGCATATGCGCCCGGAGCGGAAAGGACAGTCTGCGAGGGCGGTTTTCGAAAAGATAAGTATGGCGGTGCTTTCCCTCGTTGTACTGACGGCAGGGCTGTATTTCCAGCATACGTTTATATACATGGATGTATATAAGGTG
>JALEKC010000067.1 GCA_022769325.1 Eubacterium sp.
AAAAAATGAATTGAAAAATCTCATTAAATGAGATATACTGATTGTAGTATAGATTGAAATGAGTATAATATGTGAAAAAAATTTTATATTGTATGTAGCACAGAAACGGAGAGTGTGATATGACAAAGTATATTAAAAATGTAAATACGTATTTGTCTAAAATGAAAATTAAACAAACGTATATTAGTTTGAAAACGGGAATTGATACAAAGAAATTATCGCGCATTTTGACAGGAATACAAGATGTTAGTGCAACAGATATGGAAAAAATTGCAAAAGCACTGGGACAAAAAGTGGAGTATTTCTTAAGTGATTCTTTTTGTGTTCCGCAAATGAATGATTATATGTCGGATAAAATTGCTTTTTATGCAGGGAATCCAACGGCTAAGCAAGATGAGATTGCTAAGAAGTTAGAGAAATTAATGGAAAATATAGATGAGATTTTGAGTGCAAAAAATCGTTTTATAAATATGTCAAGGGAGTAATGTATGAATATTGAACGTTTTAGAAAAATAATTCAATATAGTGATGCAAATAGGAATGATATGGAAACTAAAGTAAAGAATTTCTATTCTTTTGTGAGAATGAGTAGCGATAAAGAGGTTTTGAATATCATGCAGATTGCAAGACCATCTTTTCAGAAAAAAGGATATCTTGTTCTGGAAATGCCATTTGCTGATGATGAAATAGGTGCACTTTGTTACAGAGGAGATGCTTTGGGATATATTGTGCTGAATACATCTTTGCCAAAGGTGAATATTAATTTTGCAATATGTCATGAACTATATCATGTGTTCTTTCAGAAGAGTGAGTTTAAAACGAAAGTGGAATTTGCAAATGATCATTATTATGAACATGAGGAGGAATCAGCAGCAAATTTGTTTGCAGGTATGCTTTTGATGCCAGAGGCAAGTTTTCGATTTATGTATGCGAAATTTAAAGAAGAAGCGGAAACTTACGAGAAGGACACGGACACTATTATTCGCTTGATGAATTATTATCAGGCACCATATATGGCTGTATTGATTCGTTGTTATGAATTGGGATTATCAGATTATGATTGCATTTCAGAGGAATTACTAAATGTTGAGCAAAGTAAAATTAGAGAAAGATTTAATGACTTGTGGCTGGATGATAGTATTTTGGATGCTACCAAAAAGGATGATTATAAACACCTAGAGGCAGTAGTAGAACGTGTTGGAAATGAATGCATAAAAGATTCTTATTTGAATAAAAGAACGTTGGAAAAAGTACTTCAGAATATGAGAAAACTTTATTCCGGTATAAAGGGGGAGTAGTGTATGAAAGGTGATTACACAGATAACCCTCATAATATTACAGAAATATCTTCCTATGTTACCATGAAAAAAGAAATAATAGTCGCAGAGATTATCGGAAGTCAAAAGTGCTATTTTTATGATGCATGCTCGTTTCGAAGACATGCAAATTTAGATAATGTGCATGCAGAGTACCTGCTGAGATACATAAAAAACCAGAGAGGAGTCGTTGTGATTACAAGATGTATATTAATGGAGTTGGCATCTTACAGTGGGTTGTTGAAGCAGGAATATATAGAGTACATAAAACGTATCAGTGACTTTGGAATAAAAGTTTTGATTATTTACGAGGAAGATTTGTTTTCTGTCATGGAAGTATGTTTTAGTACAAACAAGGCAATTAATAATTATTTATGTTGGGCGGTGAGAATTATAAAAGGGCCTGTGAGTACGATAACTGCGACACTTGAAAAAGATAAGAATGTTTATAATGAAGTTGTCAAAGGGGAAAAAATAGATAATTCCGGAGTATATAGGCGTTTTTTTGAGGCCGTTAGAGAAAATAAAGAAGCAGGAGATGATTTAGGAGAAGAAGTGCTTGCCGTATGCTTACATATTTTGTCGCATATACCAGGAGAGGAAGATGGGAAATTCTGTGTAATTACAGACGATAAAGGTGCTGCAAGTAAAATTGATGCTATGTTTAAAAAGACAGTAAATCATTATAGAGGTAAAACTGTTGGTATATTTAGTACTCCCAAGTTGGTTCAAGTCCTTTATAGAGAGAATATTCTGCGGGATAGCGATCATTTGAAAGAAATCTTAGGTGAAGGAGCCGAGGGAAATATTGCTGTGCTTGGGATGCTTGTTTACGATATACGTGGCAGAGAAATTTCCATGAAAAGAGATGAATTAGCTGATTTGATAATGCAACCTAACGGAATTAGCATTTTTTTCTAAGATGGATTTAAACCTAATTCCACCTGGTAATTATCGTGAATTTGAATCATTTCACATCCCTTTCTTGTGGAGCCGGAAGAGATGTGATACACTATATATAAAAAGATGCCGACAAGGAGGAGTACCAATGAAGCTTATATCATGGAACGTAAATGGCCTTCGTGCCTGTGTGGGAAAGAATTTTATGGAATTTTTTGAGGAGGCGGATGCCGATGTCTTTTGTGTTCAGGAGACAAAACTGCAGCAGGGGCAGATTGAGCTGGAGCTGCCGGGGTATTTTCAATATTGGAATTACGCTGAAAAGAAAGGATATTCGGGCACTGCCATTTTTACAAAAGAAGAACCGGTGTCTGTGAGTTATGGTCTTGGCATCGAGGAACATGATAAAGAGGGGCGTGTGATTACCCTAGAGTATCCGGAGTATTATGTGGTTACCGTCTATACGCCCAATTCCCAAAATGAACTGAAACGTCTTTCCTATCGAATGGAGTGGGAAGATGCTTTTCGGCAGTATCTGAACGGATTGGCGGAGAAAAAAGGTGTTGTGGTATGTGGGGACATGAATGTGGCACACCAGGAAATCGACTTAAAAAATCCCAAGACAAATCGTAAAAATGCTGGTTTTACAGATGAAGAAAGGGGAAAAATGACAGAACTTCTGCAAGGGGGATTTGTGGATAGTTTTCGATACTTTTATCCGGAGCAGGAAGGAATTTACAGTTGGTGGTCTTATCGTTTTCGTGCCAGAGAAAAAAATGCAGGTTGGCGCATTGACTATTTTTTGGTATCAGAAAACGTTAAAGAGAAGATGACCGGTGCAAAAATTCACACCGGTGTTATGGGATCAGACCATTGTCCCGTTGAATTGACTATGGAGGATGAGCTATGAGAACGAAAAGACAAAAAAGGCAAATGGCATGGTTGCTCACTGGGGCCCTTTTGGTTTCCCTTTTGATACCTGTGAAACCGATAATGGCAGCACAGACTTCCGCTATTTTGGAAAGTCAGAAAGTGGAAAGCACCACGGGAGACATGAAGGCTCAGGAAGCCAAAGGTATCCAGGTGGCTTATCATTCACAGGAAGAAATCAGAGAGTATCTTGAGGCTCACAAAGTGGATTTGAAAAATCGTAATCATCCGATTTTGTTTTCCGAAGAGTCCAGTTATGAAGAACCTTGGGCAATTGGGAAATTAGCTGACGAGACGCAGAAGGAAGGTTTGGAGCTGATTAATGCCATTCGATTTATCGCCGGGTTATCTTATGATGTAGAAGTTAAGGACGAATATATTGAATTGGCGCAGGCTTCCAGTTATATCAATGCCTTGAATGAAAGTCTCAGTCATTATCCCCAAAAGCCGGAAGGGGTGCCGGAAGAAATTTATGATAAAGGATATGAAGGATCCAGTCACTCCAATATTTCCTCTTATTGGGCCAGCAATTCTCAGAGAAATAGTTTGTCCAATACGATGATTGACGGCTGGATGGCAGATAAAAGCGGTGAGACGAATCTTTCTTGTGTGGGACATCGTCGATGGATTTTATATCCGGGGATGAAATATACCGGATTTGGTATTGCGATAAAAGATAAATGGACCTTTAGTGCCATGTATTCATTTGATCAAAGTCGTACGGAAAAGGCAGATGAATATGGTGTGTGCTGGCCGGCGCAAAATATGCCTACGGAGTGTTTTGCCGCAGGTATGCCCTGGAGTATCAGCATGGGAAAATATGTGAATGAAGACACGGTTTCTGTCACATTAAAACGAAACTCAGATGGAAAAACATGGAATTTTTCAAAGGAATCTGCCGATGGGAAATTATATATTAATAATCAAGGATATGGTCAGGTAGGGTGTATTATTTTTATCCCATCGGATGTGGATGCTTACAAAGATGGGGATGAATATACGGTAACCATTGAGGGGATGGAAGAGGATGTTTCTTATCCGGTTTCCTTCTTTGATGCGGTCAAAGAAACCCAAACCCCGACGCCTACACCAACGCCTACTCAAACCCCGACGCCTACTCAAACACCGATTTTGACACCTACCCCAACGTCGCCGGGTAAGGAGACATCGACTCCGACAGGAACGCAAACGCCGGTAGAAACCCAGACTCCGATAGAAAGTCAGACGCCATCGGGAACCCAGATCCCGACGGGAACCCAGACCCCGACGGGAACCGAGACTCCGACAGGAACACAAACTCCGGTAGAAACCCAGATTCCGATAGAAACTCAGACGCCATCGGATACCCAGACTCCGACAGCAACACAAACTCCGACAGGAACTCAGACTCCGACAGGAACCCAGACTCCGACAGGAACTCAGACTCCGACAGGAACTCAGACTCCGACAGGAACTCAGACTCCGACAGGAACCCAGACTCCGACGGGAGCCCAGACTCCGACAGGAACCCAGACTCCGACGGGAGCCCAGACCCAGGTGGGAAATCCTTTGCCGACAACGCAGCCGCAAAAATCAGTTAAACTTGGCAAAGCCAAAATCACATCTGCAAAGCGTCAAAAGGGAAGAAAAATAAAAGTTACATGGAAGAAAGTCCAAAATGCAGATGGTTATCAGGTTCAGTGGAGCACCGGAAAAATAAAAAAAGGGAAAAAGACATTGGTGATAAAAAATAAAGCTGTGATAACCCGTGCGAAGAAGAAAAAATATCAGATTCGTGTACGGGCATGCAGAATTAATAAAGGAAAAGTGTATTATGGGGCATGGAGTAAAATAAAACGTGCTTAAAATTTTAAATTTTTGCTTGACCTTTGTGTTACACAAAGGAGTAAGGTGTTATATGAAAATAAGATTCAAAGGTGAGTTCACAGGTGTAGTGGGCTCACCTTTTTTGTGCATACGATGAGCCGAGTGCAGATTCGTGCTTGCCCGAAAAAGTAAGGAGGAATGAAATATGGCTTGTTTTATGGTGCCGGCTACGGAGGCAGTGATTACAACTGTTGCAACAAAAATAATGGAAAAGAATGAAAAAAAAGTGGAGTTAGATGACGCAAAAGAACGGAAACCCATCAGTTCTCCCGGAACCACTTTCGTATCGAAGATGAAATGGCTGAATCAGATGCTTTGGGGAGGCAGTGCGTTGTTGGCTTTTGAGCATTTGTGGCATGGTGAAATTTCACCGGTATTTCCTTTCTTGACGGCCATGAATTCAGAAAGTGGAATGGCACAGATGCTGCATGAAATGGCTACAACAGGAGTTGGCATGACGGTTTTGGTAACCTTTATCTGGGGTATCATGGTAGCAGTAAGCCGTTCATGGGAAAAACAACCGTTGGATAAAAAGGTCTTAAAGAGCCGGAAAGTTCGGACCCGGATGAGAAATGGGTATCCTGTATCCGTGACATGATTCCGGATGCCATAGAAGCTCAACGTGAAATGAAAAATTCCTCTTGACAACTCCCTAAAAACGGTGTATTCTTATAAACAAGCAAGTAAAATCTTTTTAAATCTATATTCTATGATTCTGATCTTTCTTGCTTATCGATGCGATGAATCCAAACAAAAACCAGGCAGGAAAGGAAGGGATGGAAGAATTGAAAAAAGA
>JALEKC010000186.1 GCA_022769325.1 Eubacterium sp.
GACAGGTGTGTTTGTTGAAGTATATGATACCGGCAATCACCATACAGCAACTTCGCTGAATTTTGAAGTGGGAAAGGACCCGAATATACCTGATCATACATCTATTTCATTGGGGGATGGAGTCGAATTTGAGGTGTCGGACAAAGTTCCGATTTTTGGTGGTACAAAAATGAAAATGAACGTTCCGGAATTACCGATATCATACAGCGAAGGTATCAGTGACGATGGAGAACCTTATGTCAGAGTCGGATTCAATGTGAGTGAAGATACATTGAATAATGTGACAGAAATGGATGAATACAAAAAATGCGTGGATTCATTGCGCCATGCCAAACGTGAGGCATCCAAATACAAGACATTGGTTCGGCAGATGAAACGGCATCAGCAAAGATCCGGTATTATGAGCATGTCCAAATTTGATAAGGGCATTGATTTCTCCGCAAGTGGATATGTGGAAGCCGGATTTGACAGCACCGGTAAGATTTCCAAGGGAACCGGATATTTGTGTGTTTCTGTCGAGGGGAGCGCAGAATTTGACTGGCAGTTTGTAGTTTGGGTAATACCGGTTGCCGTAAATGTAAAAGGTGAGATAACCGCTGACTTGGCAAGTACCATATGCTATAGTTTTGCAGATAACAGTTTTGAGGGTTCGGATGTGGCATTGACCATCAAACCGGGATTGACCGTAAGTGCCGGACCGGGATTTAAATATCTCTCTGCCGGTGTGTATGGAGAAGCAAATCTGGAAACAAAGTTAGTCATTGCCAGTTTCACTGAAAAAACCGGAATCGATTATGTAAATTTGTATACTTCCATAGGTATCTATGGAAAGTTTGGACCTTTTGAAGCCAGCAAAGATATGTGGGAGACAGGGACAATCAGTTTGTATAAACGAGATGCCGGAAAGAAAACAAAGTCAAAATCCGGCACCAAGTCGGAGAGCGCAGGGGAACCAAGCCAAAAACTTTTCGATGTATCCAATTATCAACCGATTGAACAAGCGGATGATGCATTTATGGCAACCTCCATGGAAAGTGACAATGATTTATCGCGCAGTGATTTAGCATATGATATAAATGAAGGCGCGAAACCGGTTATGGAAGCAAATGATGATACGGCATTGGCTATGTTTGCTACACAGCAAGACCTGGGAAATGCGGATTATACGTATAGCAAATTGTACTATTCTATTTATGAGGATGGACAGTGGTCCGACAGCGTTTCTTTGGATTCCAATGTTTGCAATCAAATGAATCCGGTAATGTATCGGAATGGAAATGACATTTACATTGCTTATCAGGAAACCGATTATGACTATACAAAGTTTAATGGTTATGAGGATAAAGAATCGGAAGAGAAAATGGAATTGATGAAAGACTTCTGGAAGAGTGTTGATTTGCATGTGCAGAAGTTTGATCTTACAACCAAAACATTTTCCGATATGGGAATCATTCGTACTCAAGACAGTTATGATTACAATGCAAGTATGAGCATGACCAATGGAAAATTGAAAGTATATTGGGTACGGAATAATGACGGTGATGTATTTGGTTTGGAAAAAGCAGTTGACAATGACATCTGCTGTACATCTTATGCATATAGTTCCTGGGGGAACATTGATACCATTCAAAGTGATGCAAAAAATGTTACGAATCTTGAAGCCGGACAATACAATGGAGCGGAAGGATGCGTCTATACCACCGATGAAGATGAAAATATGAGTACCTGGGATGATGTGAGTACATATTTATATTGTAATGGCAATGTTGAAAAAATCAGAACCGGTAAGGTGACTCAGTTACAATACAGTAAGCTTCCTGGTGCCAAGGAAGAACAATTCTTAGTATCGGATGGAGGGGCATTATACGCATACTCCAATGGAGAATGGAAAACAGTTTTGGAAAGTACTGGAAGTTATAATGATGTATTTGCCATTACGGATAATGCTATTTACTTTGAAAAACAAGCGGAGGAAGGCTCCGAATTGTATGGCTGTTATGGAATGAACGATGGTACATTGGCGGCACCGGTTCAGATTTCAGAAAAAGGAAACTGGTTAAGAGATGTCTCTGTTTTCAACGTGAATGGAAGAGAAGTTATGCTGGGAATAGAAGACGTTTTAGAGGGCAATCAGAAAATCCAGACCAATTTGATTTCTTATCAATTTGGCAAGTATTATGATATGACTTTGGAGGAAGCCTATATCGATTATGAGGACACATTTGAACTTGGTGCTATGCCACTTCATGTAGTTGTTAAAAATACAGGAAATATGACAATTCCGGCAGAAGAGTTTACGGTAAATGATGGAAATGGAAATCCAATTCAAATCGAGTCAAAAGATTATTCCAAATCCATTGCGCCAGGTGAAAGTGCGACCTTTGATCTATTCGTAGTAACGGATGAAAATACTTCTTTTGAACAATGGAAAATAGAAGGAGTTGCTGTTGAAGAAGTAAGTGCTCCGGCAGTGGAAGAGATTGCAGCTCAGGAGGAAACCAACGATGTTGAAAAAGTTGTAGTCGAGGAGCGTTCGACAGAGGACAATGTTTACACCATAAAAACAGGTTACAGCGACTTTATTGTAAGCAGTACATTGAATAATGCCGGTGCTTATTCTTATTTGATGGTTGAAGTGAAAAACAACGGAACCATAAGTGACTCCACAACATTGAAGATTTACGATGCGAACGATGCCACAAAAGAATTTTATTCGGAAGATACCGGAAGCATCGATGTTGGAAACACGAAAGTATTTAAAATCAAAGTTGACAGTAAGTGGGCAGATTCTAATGGAAAAGTGGCAATGCTCATAAAGGCCTTGGAAACGGAAGACGAGATTTATACATACAACAATTTTAGTTACGAGTATGCAACCTTAAATTACGGACAATACACAATTACATACGTGCTCAATGGTGGAAAGAACAACAGCAGCAATCCAAGCACTTATTTGACCACGGAGACCATTGAACTCAAAAAGCCAACAAGATCCGGTTATACCTTTGTCGGCTGGTTTACAAGTCCACAATTTGAGGAAAATACGCAATTGACGCAAATCGATGCGGGTGCTGCAGGCAACATTACGTTGTATGCAAAATGGAGCCAAAACTCCACAAAAAAGAAAACCACTTATACGGTCAAGAAAACTAAGACAAATAAAATTGGAAAAGTAAGTATAAAATCCGCAAAGAATATAAAGAAGCGTAAGATTGCACTGTCCTGGAGAAAAGTAACAAATGCAAAAGGGTATAAAGTGCAGTATTCTACAAATAAGAAATTTAGCAAGAAAAAAACCAAAACAAAATTCTGTAAAAATACGAAATGTACCTTGCAGAAACTCAAGAAAAAGAAAACGTATTATGTACGTGTTCGAGCTTACAAATTAAGAGGCAAGAAGAAAGTATATGGTTCGTGGAGCAAGGTTAAAAAGATTAAGATCAGAAAATGAGTTTTCTTTTTGCTAAAGGTGTTGAATCATCCGCTAAAAGTGTCAATTCCATTTTTTATGAGATATTCTATGGTATACTGATAAAAAATAGGCAGGGAAAACCCATAAGAGGCCAAAGGAGGAATTGATCATGAAAAGAAATGGAACAAGAATATGGGCAGTTTGGTTGACTGTAGCTTTGTGTTTGGCAACATTGCCAATGGGAATGTTGAAGGAAAAGGTAGTACAAGCAGAAACGGATGCGGGTGTTACCGGTCAGTATGAAAGTGATTCCGCGGGAAATCCTGTGGATGAGAAAGAGGGGACAAGCCGATATTATACAGAATATGTGACAAGTTCTCAAACGGTATATATATCGAATGAATCAAAGCAACAGGTGGTTCCTATTGAAATAAAGAAACCGTATACCAATATTAAATATATTACTTACGATATTTCCAAGGGAATAGATAGTGATGGCTATCGATTTGCAAGTAACTGTCGTGTATATTTTTGCGATTCCGATAACAAAACCCTGGAAAGTGAAACAGAGTTGGATGAGTCAGAGGAACCTGTTTCGTTTTACCAAAAATATACCAATTTAAATGAAGGGAATTACAAAATAGTGGTTTGTCAGGCGGTGGAGCCCTACGAATACATGGGTGAAATGTTTGAACGATTGATCGAAGGATTTCAGAAGGTAGAGTATACCATGTATCGTGTGATTGATCGCCAGGCGCCGCCAAGTGAAACTCCGATTGTCAGTGCATCCCCTCAAGCATCGGGAACACCTGCACAAAGTGGCGATGATTCATCTTGGAAAGGGAATGGTTCAACAGGGCAAACTACCCCAGATGGTTTGCTATCAGCGAATTCCTCTGGGAGTAGTTCGGTATCGGTGGGAAATACCACTACAACAAAATCCGGAAAAAACTTATCCGTAACAGGTCTTGTGGCAAAAAGAAATACCAAAAAGATTACTGGTAAGACAATGGGGAAAGCCAGTATCAAAGTGACCGTCAATGGTAAAACATACAAAGTCAAGGCGAATAAGAAAGGAAAGTTTACGGTTCGGCTGAAAAAAAGAATTAAGAAAAATACAAAGATAAAGATAAAAGTGACGTTAAAAAATTACAAGAGTTATTGTAAAACCATCCAGGCGAAATAGAAAAAAAGTGGTGTCAGGCTGCAAGGCTTGGCACCATTTTTATAATGGAAAATATTCTTGCATAAGCAAAAAAAATGTGCTACAATCTTTACAAGCAGGACATCTATCATTTCGAGTCTATATCTGATTTCATCAAAATGAAAAGAACCAAACTGCTATATTTCCTATAGTTAACAAAAATAAAGCAGGGAGGTAGATTTATGAGACCTCCCAGAATGGAGGTTATATGAGAGTCAATAGGGAACAAATGAATATGGATGATATTGGAATTAAGAATGATATTCTTTTTTGCACAGTATTTACCAATCCAGAAGATTGTAAAGAACTGCTGGAACGTATTCTCGGGATAGAAATCTCAGAGATTCATGTGGTTCAAAATCAAAAAGATTTGAGAAGAAATCTTTTCCAAAAGGGAGTCCGACTTGATATATATGCAAAAGATTCAAGAAGGAATGTATATGATATCGAGATGCAGCTGATGAATACAGGAAATTTAGATGTACGAAGTCGGTATTACCATAGTGAGATGGATAATTATCAGATTCGAGCAGGAGAAAGTTATGATGATTTAAAGCAGTCTATCGTAATTTTCTTGTGCGATTTTGATATGTTTCATAAAAATCGAAGTGTTTATACTTTTAAAACTAGATGCGACGAAGATCCAGAGATACTACTGAATGATCGGCGAAAAACTATTTTTGTGAACTTAAATGGAAAACGTGACGGATTATCAGATAAACTTAAAAATCTTTTGGATTATTTGGCAACATCCACACCAACAGATGCCTTTACCAAACATATTGAAAGTGAAGTATCAAAAGTAAAAAATGATGATGAATGGAGGGGAAACTTCATGACATTAGAACAGAAAATAGAAGAAGAACGTCGTTTTGCACGTATACAAGGAGAAGAACAAAATCTTCTTCATCAGATTTCAAAAAAAATCGCAAAAGGGAAAAGTGTAACCCAGATAGCAGATGAATGTGAAGAAACGGAAGAGAGAGTTCGAGAATTAATGAAAAAACTTTAGGTAAAACCATCCAGGCGAAATAGAAAAAAAGTGGTGTCAGGCTGCAAGGCTTGGCACCATTTTAATAATGGAATTATCTTGACTTCAATCCCTTGTTTTGATAAAATTCTTTCAAGCTAAGTTTTATACATGACATCACAGAAAGAAGGAGATAAGGAATGACATCTATGAAAAATAAATATGGAATTTTATGTATGCTATTGATTATCCTATTTTTTAGTGGTATGACGCAGAACCCACAAATGACAGATGCCAAAAAAATTACGACATCTTCAAGGCAGAAGAATCCGCCAGCCAATTATTCGACACGATATATGGGCTGGGCAAACTGCAAACCTTCCTATATGACGATATATAATGGAAAATATGCCACTATGTCATATTGGGATGTAAAAAAAACCATTACAGTGGAGTACTTTAATTCAAAGTTTAAGAGTACTTTTTCAAAGAAGTTTAAGATAACAGATCAGTATTTTGGTGGCTTTTACTGTGATGGAACGTATTTCTATACGGTGACAGGAAACGACAATCTAAAAGAAAGCAATACAAAGACTTGTTATCGTGTTACAAAATACAGTGGTTCATGGAAAAAACTAAAAGTATTAGACATAAAAAATTGTAACACATATATTCCTTTTAAGTATGGTTCATGTACGATAAATGCCTTCGGAGAAAAACTTTATATAAAAACCTGTCGAACAATCTATGCTATAAAAGGTGTGCATCACCAAACAAATGCAGTTTTTGTCATAGATACGAATACTATGCAAATGATAGAAGAATACACGGGAATACAAAACTCAAAATACGGATATGTTTCTCATTCATTGAATCAGCTCTCTGTGATGGATAATGACCAATTTGTTACGGTAGACCAAGGAGATGCCTCCCCGCGTGGAATAGTGCTTAGTACGCCTTATGATGAAAATAAAACGACAATTTTCAATTTCTCTACCGGACAATATGATAAAAAGAATTATGTGTATCAACAAACAGGTGCCGCAATTTGTGATGTCGATGTTTCAGCGCAAAAATACTTTGTTACCGGTGCCAGTGTAAATCAAAAAAAGGCAGAACATGATGCAAGTTTGCT
>JALEKC010000089.1 GCA_022769325.1 Eubacterium sp.
TTGTATGATAAGATTGATTTGTGTTCAAGACTTCAGCGACAGATTCAATCTTACCAAGTCAACCAGTCTATGGATGACAAGTTGGAAGCTTTGCATGCGTTGTTGCAGGGACTTGCTTTCTATAATGAAAATCAAGAAGAAGTGCAGAAGTTGCAAATACAAAAAGAATTTTTGCAAATGAAAACCCAATTGGTTTCATATTTAGCACAGGATTTTCAAGTAGATGAAAATCAGGCCAATGAAATCAACGGAATTACCGATGAGACACAATATACACAGCGTTTGCAGAAGATTGTGGATGCAACAAAATGATGTTAGATGAGAAAAGTGGAGGAAACTATGATTGCCATTGTTGACTATGATGCAGGTAACATTAAAAGCGTGGAGAAAGCCTTACAATTTTTAGGAGAAGAGCCCAAAGTCACAAGAGAGAAAGAAGTTCTTCTTCAGGCAGATAAAGTGATTGTTCCCGGTGTAGGAGCATTTGGAGATGCTATGAGTAAGATGCATCAGTATGGATTGGTTGAGATTCTTCGTGAAATTGCAAAGAAAGGAACACCGATTCTTGGTATTTGTCTGGGACTTCAACTGTTTTTTGAGAGCAGCGAAGAAAGTCCGGGAGTGGAAGGCCTTGGACTTTTGCCCGGAAAAATTGTGAGAATTCCGGATAAAGAGGGGTTTAAGATTCCGCATATGGGATGGAACTCTATTGGCATTAATTCTTCTTCCCGATTGTTGAAGGGAATTGAAGAAGGAGCGTATGTTTATTTTGTTCATTCATACTATCTTCAGGCGGCAAGAGAAGCCGATGTTGCAGCTACAACGGATTATGTGGTAAATATTCATGCGGCAGCTGAGCATGAAAATATCTTTGCTACGCAATTTCATCCGGAAAAAAGTGGAGACATTGGACTGCAGATTTTGAAAAACTTTATTGAATTATAATGCCAGAAAGGAACGATGAGATTATGTTTACCAAGAGAATTATTCCCTGTTTGGATGTAAATGCCGGAAGAGTGGTAAAAGGAATCAATTTTGTGAATTTACGGGATGCCGGGGACCCGGTTTCCGTTGCGGCAGCATATGACAAAGCCGGTGCCGATGAATTGGTATTTTTGGACATAACGGCATCCAGTGATGCAAGAGATATCAAAGTAAATATGGTACGAAAAGTGGCAGAAACCGTTTTTATTCCATTTACCGTGGGAGGCGGTATTCGTACCATTGATGATTTTAAAATGATTCTGCGGGAAGGGGCTGATAAAGTATCGGTCAATACCGCAGCTATTTTAAATCCAGAACTGGTTTCAGAAGCAGCGGACAAATTTGGCAGCCAATGTGTGGTAGTAGCCATTGATGCAAAGCGTAGAAAAGATGGCGACGGTTGGACCATTTATAAAAATGGCGGACGTGTGGATATGGGAATTGATGCTGTGGAATGGGCAATGAAAGCAGAAAAACTGGGAGCCGGAGAAATCCTTTTAACCAGTATGGACTGTGATGGCACCAAGGATGGCTATGATATTGATTTAACACGTACGATTTCAGAGAATGTATCCATACCGGTAATTGCTTCCGGTGGAGCGGGAACCAAAGAACATTTTTATGATGCACTTACCGAAGGAAAAGCAGATGCGGTATTGGCAGCTTCCCTTTTCCATTTTAATGAATTGCAGATAGGGGAATTGAAGGACTATCTGGCAGGACGTGGAATCAGTGTTCGACGCTAAGAAATTGAGAGAAAGAGGAGAGGAATCATGTCTGGATTGACAGGACAGTGGCAGGAGCAGCTTGCCGAAGAATTCCACAAAGAATATTATCAAAAACTTTTTCTATTTGTGAAGGAGCAGTATAGTAAAGTGCCGGTATATCCGCCGTCAAAAGACTTGTTTAATGCCTTTCATTTGACCCCCTTTGAAAAGGTCAAAGTCGTGATTTTGGGGCAGGATCCCTATCATAATACCGGACAGGCTCATGGGCTGAGTTTTTCTGTAAAACCAGGTGTGGAAATTCCACCATCCCTTGTGAATATTTATAAAGAACTTCATGATGACCTGGGATGCTATATTCCCAATCATGGAAATTTGGAGCAATGGGCAGAGCAGGGGGTATTGCTGTTGAATACGGTTTTAACTGTTCAGGCCCATAAAGCCATGTCTCACCGGGGAGTGGGCTGGGAACAGTTTACCGATGCGGTGATTCAAAAAGTGAATCAAATTGACCGCCCTATTGTATTTATTTTGTGGGGAAAACCGGCTCAGGAAAAAGAAAAAATGCTGGACAATCCCAAACATTTGATATTAAAAGCTCCTCATCCAAGCCCATTATCTGCATATCGAGGCTTTTTTGGAAGCAAACCATTTAGTATGACCAACGAGTTTTTAGAGGAACATGGGGAGACCCCAATTGATTGGCAGATTACAAATAAGGGAGAATGATATGGAAAAACAATGTAGCAGGGTATTACAGGAAGTTGAGAAAGTCATAAAGGGAAAAGAACAGGAAAAGCAATTGATTTTGGCTGCGATACTGGCCAAAGGACATATTTTGCTGGATGACATTCCGGGGGTGGGAAAGACCACACTTACCATGGCATTTTCAAGGGCTATGCAACTAGAGACCAATCGCATGCAATTTACCTCGGATGTTCTTCCATCGGATGTATTGGGGTTTCATTTGATTCGTCCGGATGGAACCAAGGAATATCAAAAGGGAGTTATTCTATGCAATTTATTTATGGCAGATGAGATTAATCGTGCTTCTTCCAAGACCCAATCTGCTCTTTTGGAAGTTATGGAGGAAGGCAAGGTGACCATTGAGGGAGATTCCCATCCGGCGCCGGAGCCCTTTGTGGTCATGGCGACGCAAAATCCGGTGGGATTCGTCGGAACACAGATGTTGCCGGAGTCTCAGGTAGACCGGTTTATGATATGTCTGACTCTGGGATATCCCACTCATGAGGAAGAGATTCTTCTTTTGCAGGAACGACAGGGAGAAAACCCGTTGGGAAAGGTTCAGACGATACTTGAAAAAAATGAACTTTTGGAAATGCAAAAAAGGGTTAAAGAAATACATGTGGATGGAAAAATTTATGATTATATGGTGACACTTTCGGAGAAAACCCGCAATCATCCGTTGCTTTCGCTGGGCATGAGTCCACGCGGAACAGTGGCATTGATGGAGATAAGCAAGGCGGTTGCTTTTATGAATGAGAGAACCTGTGTATATCCGGAAGATGTTATTTTTGCTTTTCCTTACATTGCCAGACATCGAATTTATTTGATGGCAAAAGCAAAAGTGGAAAATCATAATAAAGACGAAATCATCCATGAAATTCTTGCACAAGTGAAAGTGCGATAGAGGGATAATTCATGATTCGAAATTGGATAATATATACAGCTACGATAATCGCAATGCTTTTATTTACGGTTATGTATCATCGACAAAGTGGATTTTTACTCTTGTTACTGGCGGTGGTACTTCCCGTGCTCTATGGTTTATGGACAAATTTTTATGGAAAAAATTCCATCCATATCAGCATCTGGGAAAAGGCAAAAGCACTTCATAAGGAAGAAACTGCCACATTTTGTATTCAAATTCAATGCGACCGGGATATATTATGGGGCAATAAAATCCGTTTGTGCTGTTGGATAAAAAATGGGACAGGGAAGATATGTAAAAAGAAGAAAATTGGCCTGTTATTGGAAAAGGAAAAGGTCATAGAGATAAATTTTATACCCGAATATGCTGGAGCATATGAAGTGGAAGTTGGTAATATTCGAATTTATAGTGGTTTTTCTCTTTTCTTTCGAAAGATTTCCCAAAGAATTTGTGCTTCCTTTTTTATTATGCCCGATTATCGGGAGGATTTCCTGTCTTTGGGAGAGATGCCCGAATGGAAAGAGGGGGACAGCACGACTTTTGCTCCCTTTCGTGAAGGAAATGATCCCACGGAACTTCTTGGATTTCGTGGATATCGGCCAGGAGATAAAAGGAACCGCATCAATTGGAAAATATCTACCAAAACCAGACAACTTACAGTATCCGAATATGGATATCCCATTGCCTGTGACATTGGAATTTTTATTGATTTGGACTCTGTCGATGAAAAGCAGATGGATGGGGTGTTATCCATGGTTTATGCCCTTTGTGTAGCCATGATAGAAAGAAAGAGATTGTGTTACGTCGCCTGGGAAAGAGAAAAAAGCAGGCAGGTGGTGCGAAAATGTTTGGAGAAGGAAGAGGATATTTATAAAATTCTATATCAGATTTCTAACACATTGATAGGCCACAGTATTTCCCTGGAAGAATTGTATAGTGGGCAGTTTGAAGGAGAATCTTTCACTTGTATCTATTATCTCTGTCATGGAAAAGAAGAAAGAGAGACTGCTACAATTGGTGAAAGGCTTCATGCAGAAAGAGTGGAAATGTTGGAATTGTAAAGGAGGATGTCGGGTGAAAAAGATAGCAATTCTACCACTATGTACCATGATTTTTTGTGGTATTGTCAGTTTGTCAAGCGGATTAAAATATCAGATACGGGAATTCTTACTAATCATCCCCATTCTTTTTGTAGTGGCTCTTTACTATGGTATAATCTACGTGATTTCAGTGGAAAAAGAAAGAACACGGATTCGGATAGGAATGGTAGCTACTTTGGCCATTGGATTGTTGTTTAGTCTGCTTTTTTCCAAATTTATTTATTCCGGCTTTCAAAATATTATGTTTCAAATGGCAGAACGATGGAATTTTTCCTATACCACCGGGGTTATCCTAGAGGAAGAAGGAGATGCGGCCTATGCGGTCCTGGCTTTTTTTGGTATTGCCGGAATTTGCACAACGCTTTCCCTGTGGCTCTTTGAGACAAAGAAACCATTGACGGTTACGGCACTTCCTCCCTTTTTCATCTTTTGTATTTCTCTTGCCGCAGATGGGGTACCAAAAGAATGGTGTATTATCGGTTTTGGGGTGGCATTGCCGATATTTTTGATACTGGGAAGGTGGGCTACGTTTAAAAAAAGTTTATTGATTACCGGTCTGTCGGGAGGTATTCTTCTCCTGGGAGTTCTTTGCTTTCCCTGGTCCCAGATGAATCCTGTGATTATGGAATATCGAACGCTTTTGCAGGAAAAATGGAATACCCAGGGGGGAAATGGGTCGGGAGGAGGAACAGACGTCGTTCAAAAGATTCAATTTGGTACTTTTGAGAAATCCGGCTATCTTGAGTACGAAAATATGGTAGCCCTGAAGCTGTTTACCCGTATTGATTTAAGACATAATTCCATTTATTTACGTGGATTTGTGGGAAATGAGTATAAGGAAAACAGGTGGACGGGAAAACGACAGAAACTTGCGGATCCCATGGGACTTGCCATGCAGCGCACCGAGAGATTGGAAGTAGAAAATGTCTACGATCCGGACATTTACTATCCCTATATTGTGGAAGAAGAGATGCCCTCCGGTTATCAAATAAGGAAAATTCAATATACTACGGCAGATATGAAAGAAGTTTCCGGGTGGGATTTGGATGTGGATGCTAAGCTTCGCAAAGAAATAGAGACCAAGATCTTAGAGGATTTTCGCCCGAAAAATATCGGGAAAGCACAAGAGTTTGTGGAAAAATATCTGTATTATCATTATCAATATACAACCAGACCCGGGAAAATGGATGAAGAGGATGAACTCAGTAAATTTTTATTTGAGAGAAAAACCGGTTATTGTACTCATTATGCCTCGGCTGCGGTAATGATATTTCGCACCATGGGAATTCCTGCACGTCTTGCCCAGGGCTATATGATGAGTGGCAATCAATTGAAAATAGCAAGCTGGAATCCGGTATATGATAAAAATGCTCATGCGTGGGTGGAAATCTATATTCCGGATGCAGGATGGTATCCGCTGGATGTCACTTCCTATGCGATGCCAGTGATGGGAGAAGAGGAACTCTATGCAGAAGTTATCAAAGAGGAGAGAGAACTGGCGGAGCGCGAGAGACGGAAAGAGGAAAAGGAAGAACTTAGTGAAATGTTGAAAGACGAGCAGTCGGAGGAAGAACCGTCGGAGGAAGAACAGTCGGGGGAAGAACAACCGGAAAAAGAACAGGATAAAAAATTGGAAGAGGAGGTAATAGAAGCTACGCCGTCTCCATCGCCGACAGTTGATGGTTCCACGATCGCCGGGGATGCTCTTGCTATTATGGCAGCTATCCTGCTGAATATACTTATTTTGGTTGCAGCGATTGAATTTTTACTATACTGGTATCGACGGAAAAAGGTAATTCGCCAGATAGAAAGAGAAAAAAGTGCTACCGGAAAATTTTTGAGGATGCATGCAGAACTAGAGCGTTATCTGGAGAAAATAGGCATTATTTTTTCTTATGAGAGTCAGCAGAAAACCTATGATAATTTAGTGGGGGTACTTTGTTATTATATTCCTTCAGCTGAAATTTCAAAGGTTCGTGAGGATACGAAAAAGTATGTGGCATGTTGTTTTCAATACCGTTATGGAAAGGACGACATGACAGAAGATGAGTTCATGGAATGTATGGATTATTTGCAATTTATCTTTGAAACCCTTCAGAAAAATCCAAATCAGAAAGGGTGGAAAAAAATAAAAAAATGTTGTATAGTAGATGTGGTAAATAAAAGGAAGAAAGATAGGTAAAACATGGGAAAAAAGTTATTTATTGCAGAAAAGCCCAGTGTGGCACAGGAATTTGCGAAAGTTCTCAAGGTGAATGGGAGACGGGGAGATGGCTTTATCGAGTCAGCAGAATATATCGTGACATGGTGTGTGGGCCATCTCGTAACCATGAGTTATCCGGAAGCTTACGATCCGGCATATGCCAAATGGTCTTTTGAGACATTGCCCTTTATACCGGAGAAATATAAATATGAAGTCATTGGAAATGTAAAAAAGCAATTCGATATGGTAAAGAAGCTTCTGAATCGGGAAGATGTGGAAGCGATTTACGTCTGTACGGACTCCGGACGGGAAGGAGAATACATATATCGATTGGTAGATCAGATGGCAGCGGTACCGGATACCAAAGCCAAATACCGTGTTTGGATTGATTCCCAGACAGAAGATGAGATTATGCGTGGAATAAGAGAAGCCAAACCTTTGTCCGCTTATGATAATTTAAGTGCATCGGCTTATTTACGTGCCAAAGAAGACTATTTGATGGGAATTAATTTTTCCAGGGCCCTGTCTTTGAAGTATGGAGGCTGGCTCAATGACAATGTGAATGGGAAAAAATGGACCTCCGTATCAGTGGGCCGTGTTATGACTTGTGTTCTTGGTATGGTAGTAAGTCGAGAATGGGAAATCCGAAAATTTATCAAAACTCCTTTTTATCGCATTCTGGGTTCCTTTAGCCCGGAAAAGCAGGAGGAGGGAGAAGAGTCAGGTTTTGAAGGGGAATGGCGTGTCAATGAGAAATCCCAGTATTTTCAATCTCCCAAATTATATAAGGAAAATGGATTTACGGAAGAAGGTTTTGCCAAAGAATTGATGGAAAACCTGATGAATGGAGAGAAAAAAGCAGTGGTGGATAAGGTGGAAAAGAAAAAAGAGAAAAAAAATCCGCCGCTTCTTTTTAACCTTGCAGAATTACAAAATTTATCTTCCAAATTATTTAAAATCAGTCCGGATGAGACATTGCAGATTGTACAGGAGTTGTATGAAAAGAAACTGGTTACGTATCCCAGAACGGACGCTCGTGTATTAAGCAGTGCTGTTGCCAAAGAGATTACAAAAAATCTGAAGGGGTTGCAGGGCTATGAAATGGCACTTCCCTATTTGCGAGATATCGCGGAAAGGAAAAGTTACCAGGGATTGGAAAAAAGCCGGTACGTGGATGATAAAAAGATTACGGACCATTATGCCATTATTCCGACGGGACAAGGGCTTGGTGCACTGGCTTCCCTGAAGCCGGTAAGTGCCAAGATGTATGAAGTGATTGTCCGGCGTTTCCTAAGCATTTTCTATCCTCCTGCCGTCTATCAAAAAATGAATGTTTCCCTGCATGTGGACAATCCACAGGGAGAGCATAGATACGAGGAAACTTTTGTTACCACTGCCAAAGTATTGGTGGAAGAGGGATTTTTGCCGGTTTCCAGGTATTCTTTCAGCAAAAAGAAAAAAGAAGAAGGGGATGCCAATGGAGAAAATGAGGATATGACAGATAGTGACGCCCTGGCGAAAATATTGCCAATGCTAAAAAAAGGAATGGTGCTGTCTCTCAGGGACTTGAAAATAAAAGAAGGGGAGACATCGCCACCAAAGCGTTATAATTCCGGGTCTATGATTTTGGCCATGGAAAATGCCGGTCAGCTCATTGAAGATGAAGAACTTCGTGCCATGATTAAAGGAAGCGGAATTGGAACAAGTGCAACCCGGGCGGAAATTTTGAAGAAATTGGTGAATATCTCTTATTTGGATTTAAATAAAAAAACACAGATTATCACCCCTACCTTAAAAGGGGAATTGGTATGTGGCATTGTGCGTTATTCCATCCCAGCCATGCTCAGTCCGAAACTTACGGCGAGTTGGGAAAAGGGATTAAATGGTGTGTCCGAAGGAGAAATCAGCGAAACAGAGTATATGGACAAATTGACAGGTTTTGTAAGAACCCAGGTGGGCAATGTAAAGCAGACCAATAACATGTCGAAACTTCGTTCATATTACCAGATAGCCGGTGCATATTATGAAAAAAAGGAGAAAAAGAAAAATGGTAAATGAGATAACAAATCAAGAATTATTTGAGGATCACAAATCAATTGCATGGGAGGAGATTGCTGCTTACGATTATCCCTATGAAGTCCTTGGGAATATCGGAGATATTATCTGCAAAATCGGTGCAACCCTTCCGGAAGATAGATTTGAAAAGCGAGGGGAGGATATTTGGGTTGCCAAAAGTGCTACCGTGGCTCCTACAGCCAGTTTAAATGGTCCCTTGATTATTGATGAAGAGGCAGAAATTCGTCATTGTGCCTTTATCCGTGGCAATGCTATCGTGGGAAAGGGTGCCGTTGTGGGGAATTCCACGGAATTGAAAAATGATATCTTGTTTGATGGAGTCCAGGTGCCTCACTATAATTATGTGGGAGATTCCATACTTGGGTATAAATCCCACATGGGGGCAGGGTCCATTACTTCCAATGTAAAATCCGATAAGACCTTGGTGGAAATCCGTGTGGGGGAACGAAAAGTGCCTACCGGGCGAAAAAAAGTGGGAGCGGTTCTTGGCAGTTTTGTGGAAGTTGGCTGTGGAAGCATTTTGAATCCGGGAACGGTCATCGGAAGCCATTCCAATGTATACCCCTTGTCTTCGGTTCGTGGATATGTTCCGGGAAACAGTATTTATAAAAATAAAAATGAAGTGGTTCATAAAATTTAATTATTTTTTAATGATTTTTTCTGTCAACGAATCTTTGGGAAGGTTGACATTTATTGAAAAATATTGTACACTTTTGTAAGAATGTGACGTAAAAAGAAAGGAGATTCTATCGACATGATTTATTCACAAGAAGTAGAAAACATGTGCCCGGTTGCTCAGGGTGTTAATCACGGTTGTGCCCCAATTCCAGAAGAAGCAAAATGGGTAAAAGCAAAAGAAGTAAAAGATATTTCCGGTTTTACACATGGTGTGGGCTGGTGTGCTCCACAGCAGGGAGCTTGTAAGCTTACCTTAAATGTGAAAGAGGGTATTATTCAGGAAGCATTGGTGGAGACCATCGGATGCTCCGGTATGACTCACTCTGCAGCTATGGCAGCAGAAATTCTTCCGGGACGTACGGTTATGGAAGCATTGAATACAGACCTTGTATGTGATGCTATCAATACAGCCATGAGAGAATTGTTCCTCCAGATTGTATATGGACGTTCTCAGAGTGCATTTTCCGAAGACGGACTTGCTATCGGAGCCGGACTTGAAGACCTTGGAAAAGGACTTCGTTCCCAGGTTGGTACCATGTATGGTACATTGAAAAAGGGACCACGCTATCTTGAGATGGCAGAAGGTTATGTAACTGCAATCGCTTTGGATGAAAATGATTTGATTATCGGTTATAAATTCGTTAGCCTTGGTAAGATGACGGACTTCATCAAAAAAGGCGATGACCCGAATACAGCTTACGAAAAAGCATGTGGTCAATATGGACGTGTTGACGATGCTGTGAAACTCATCGACCCAAGAACCGATGAAGAAGTTGCAAAATAATATAAGGAGGTAACGAAATAATGGCTTTATTTGAATCATATGAAAGAAGAATTGATAAAATCAATAGCGTATTGAATGAGTACGGTATCTCCTCCATTGAAGAGGCTGAGAAAAT
>JALEKC010000107.1 GCA_022769325.1 Eubacterium sp.
AGTGGCTGTGCGTCCCAAAGTACGGCATAAGGAATCGCTCCACGAAGTTCAATAAGGGGAACCATGGAAATGATTCCTACTAAAATCATTTTTTTTAACATTTTTTCTTTCCTTTCATTTTTCCACTTTTACAATTTCAACCGAGATTTCTCCGTTAGGAAGAAATTCCAGCCAGGCATACGAGCATTTTCCGTCCCCTTGTCTCGGGCGGGAAATGCTACCGGGATTTAATATGGTCATCTGGCTACTTTGCTCCACAAAGGGCACGTGGGTATGTCCATAGAGCACAAGATCTGCTTGATTTTCCAAAGCCCAATACTTCAACAAATCCACCCCCATGCCAACATGATAACGATTTCCATGGGTCATGGCCACCTTGTGGCCGTGCAGCTGAAACACATGCTCATTTTTCAAACTCGTATAGGTATCGCAATTTCCCTTTACAATATATACCGGGCCCTGTATCATAAGGCTCAGTTCTTCTTCCGCTCTTTCGATATCTCCCAGATGGAAAATGCCATCGATTTCTGCCTTATTTTGACGAATGATGTCATACATCAAATCGTTTTTCCCATGTGAATCACTAAAAACAATATATTTTGCCATATTTTTTCTCCCAATCTATGCATTTTCATTTAACTTCTCAACCATCTTTCGAAGAGCAATCCCCCGATGACTGATTTTATTTTTTTCCTCCGGCAAAAGTTCTCCGGTGGTGCATCCCCGCTCCGGAAGATAAAAAATCGGATCATAGCCAAATCCGTGAGTTCCCTTTGGTTCATGGGCAAGTTTTCCCTCGATAACACCTTCTGTGGTCACCACATGGCCATCGGGATATGCGCAGGCTATCACGCAGACAAAGCGCGCATCTCGCTTTTCATCCGGCACTCCTTCACAGCGTTTCAGTAAATCCGCATTTTTTATCTCATAAGAAGTGTCTTCTCCCAGATATCGAGCCGAATAAATCCCCGGTTCTCCTCCAAGATAATCCACTTCAAATCCGGAATCATCTGCCAATACCATCTCACCAGTCTGCTTGCAGATTGCTTTGGCTTTGATAATGGCATTTTCTTCAAAGGTTTGTCCATTTTCTTCAATCTCTGTATGTATGTCCAAGTCTTTGAGAGAATATACCTCATATCCCTCTCCCAAAATTTGTTTTATCTCTACAACCTTCCCTTGATTGTTGGTTGCAAAAATCAATTTTTTAGCCATTGTTTTTCTCCATTTTCTAATTTGTTTCTCCCATCCACTCGCTTGCTTTTATTACCACTAGTATATATGTTGCATTGCAAAAGTGCAAGTATTTTTCGCTGGTTTTTACGATTTTTGCGAATCCTTAACCAGGTGGCGAGGTGGCTTTTCCCCCATATATTGATACAGATAAGTTTTCATCATTCCATTGTAAATCTTTCGATTTTTAGTGGCCTTTTTTCCAATCATTTTCTGTGCTTCCTCATAGCCGCTCAGCAGGAAGAAAGACCAGGTATCATTTTCCTTGATAATCTGCCCTATGCTCCGATACAGCATTTCCATCTGTTTTTTATCGGAAAGCCGCTCTCCATAAGGTGGATTGGAGATAACAAATCCGTATTTTTTCGGGGAACTGAAATTGATAATATCCCGGCGTTGAAAATGGATTTTTTTCTCTACACCGGCAAGGGATGCATTGGCACGTGCCATTTTCAACACTTCATCGTCAATGTCATAGCCCTGTATTTGCAATTCCACATCTTCGCAAATCATATCCTGTGCTTCCTCGCTGACCCCATACCATTCTTTTTTGGGAATAAGATTGTCCCACTGCTCAGAGATAAATTCACGGCCGAGACCCGGTGCCATCTGACAGGCAATCATAGCCGCTTCGATGGGTATCGTACCACTTCCGCAAAACGGGTCCACCAAAATGCGGTCTTTTTTCCAGGGCGAAAGTAAAATCATGGCAGCTGCCAGAGTTTCTGACACCGGTGCCGGTGCTGTATATTTGCGGTACCCCCGTTTATGAAGAGAAACCCCGGTGGTGTCAATGGCAACTGTTACGATATCTTTCATAATGTTGATGCGAATGGGGTAGGAGGCGCCGTCCTCCGGGAACCAGCTAACATGATATTGTCGTTTCAGACTTTCTACCATAGCCTTTTTTACAATTCGCTGGATGTCCGACGGGCTGAATAATTTACTATTTACTGAGGTTGCTTTTGTTACCCAGAATTTCCCATTTTCGGGAATATATCTCTCCCAAGAAATGGCTTTGCAGGCCTCAAATAATTCATCAAAGGTCTCGGCTTTAAACTCTGCCACTTTCAGCAAAATTCTCTCTGTGGTTCTTAAAAACAGATTTCCACGGCAAATTCCTTCTGCGTCTGCCAAAAATGTCACTTTTCCATTCTCCACCTTGGAAATTTCATATCCCAGGTCATTGATTTCACGTTTTAATACCGCTTCCATCCCAAAATGACAGGGTGCAATCAATTCAAATATTTCTTTGCCCATCGTACTCTTTTTTTCCTTTCTTTTTCCAAATCCGGTAACTCTCAAAGCCACCGGCAATACTTACTGCCTGATATCCCAGGCGATTCATTTCTTTCGCCGCATACATACTTTGATTCCCCCGGTCGCAATAAAATATCAAGGTAGAAAATTGGTGCTTCCATCCATCTTTTTCTTCCTCCCATCGCACATAGGGAATATTTACGGCTCCTTTTATATGTTCTTTCTGATATTCTTCGCGCTCTCTCAAATCAATTAAAATTGTGCCTTCTCGGGAAAGCCACATCGGCAATTGCTGAATCGAAATAATGGAAAAACTCATGGTATCACATTCTTTTTCTTTTATTTTATGACCGAATCCGGCAAAATGTGACACGTTTCTTCCAAAATAGGAAAGGCCGTCTCCACACTGGCGACGGCCCGTTCGCTTTCCTTTTCTTACAGCTTGTCATCGAGTAGCCTGACTTCTACCCGATTTCTCGCCAAACCTGTTCGTTACTTGTCACGATGACAATTGGAACTGTTGGAAGAATTGGATGCATTGGATGCATTCTGGGCTTTGTTCTTAGATGCATTCTGAGAACTGTTTTTGGATGCATTCTGCCCACGGTTATTTGCCTTATTCTTCGAACTGTTTGAGCTATTTGAGCTGTTTGAACTGTTTGTACTATTTTTCGTACTGTTCTGATTTGAATCGTAATCGTCTAAAAAGTTTTTCGCCATTTTCAAGCCCTCCTGTTAAACAATGATTGGTTACAGGAGTTAGTATCTGCGAAATCCATTTTCTTATGCAATTCAAGCTTTTCCAACAGAACCAAATAATTCCATTTTTTCTTTCACTGTGGCTTTGATAGCTTCTGCACCAGGTGCCAACAGTTTACGAGGGTCAAATCCTTTTCCTTCCAAGTCTTTTCCTGCCTCGATATATTTACGTGTAGCTTCTGCGAAAGAAAGCTGGCACTCTGTATTTACATTAATCTTAGATACACCAAGACTGATGGCTTTTTTAATCATATCTTCCGGAATTCCTGTACCTCCATGAAGAACCAGTGGCATATCGCCGGTCAACTGCTGTACAGCATCCAATGTCTCAAAACTGAGTCCTGCCCAATTTTCCGGATATTTTCCATGAATATTTCCGATTCCTGCTGCCAACATGGTCACACCAAGATCTGCAATCATCTTACATTCTTTTGGATCGGCACATTCACCTGCGCCCACAACACCATCTTCTTCTCCACCGATAGAACCAACTTCTGCTTCGATGGACATTCCTTTCTCTTTACAAATAGCTACTAATTCTTTGGTTTTTGCAACATTTTCCTCGATTGGATAATGAGACCCATCGAACATAATTGATGAAAATCCTGCTTCAATACAAGCTTTTGCACCTTCATAGCTGCCGTGGTCAAGATGAAGAGCTACCGGAACGGTAATATTTAACTCTTCCAACATACCATTTACCATACCAACAACGGTCTTATAACCACACATGTATTTTCCGGCACCTTCGGAAACTCCAAGAATAACTGGTGAATTGCACTCTTGTGCAGTCAAAAGAATGGATTTTGTCCACTCCAGATTGTTGATGTTGAACTGACCTACTGCATATTTGCCTGCTTTTGCTTTTTTGAGCATCTCTTCTGCTGAAACTAACATCTTATTTCCTCCATTTCTTTTTATAATCGGTCTGTATGTGACAGACTTATCTTCCACAACATTGTTTGTATTTTTTGCCACTTCCGCATGGACACGGATCATTTCTCCCAACTTTTGGAGATTCGCGGCGAATGGTACCGGAATTTTTCTGTTTGCGATACAATTCCTTTCTGCGCTCCTCACTCAAAATAGAATCCCACTGTGGCAATGTATACAGCCATTCTGCATTGCAATCCACCATATTATAATACAGTTTTTCGCAATCAATATCCAATTTTACCTCGGTATCTTTTTCCATGGTCTCAATTGGATTTTCTTCTTTCAGGCTGTCATTGATTCCATCCAGAAAACCAACCATCATAGAAAGAGGTACTTCATACTTTTGTGCCAATTCCTCTACAGTTCCGGTCACAACTTCTTCCGGATTAGCAAGCAATTGCTCATAAATGCCCTTTTCCAACTGGAAATAGTTGTTCCAAAGCTGCTCTCCCTCTTTTGAATTTTGCATTTCTTCACTATATGCGTACTCACGCCATTCTTGCAACAATGACATTTTCAAATTCCTCCTGCGCTATTCATTTCGTATTGCTAGCCATTTCGACTTTTGGTATTCCCATTTTTCATTGTATCATACTTTTGGATGACAGGCAAACATTTTATTGGAGAAATGCATCGATGCCATCTGCGATTCCTTTGACCATTTTCTTTTGATAGGAAGCGGATGCCATCTTCAAATCCTCCCTCGGATTACTCATAAATCCCATCTCAATGATAGTCACCGGTACTTTACACCAGTTTATCCCCGTCATGGTATCTGTATACATGACACCACGGTTCTTCGCCCCCGTAGCCTGACAATACTTTTGAATCATTTTTTTGGAAAATCTCTGACTGGCCCGTCGCACCTTTTTCGACAAATATTTATTCTGGTTGGTCGGGGCGATGGACAAAGCTCCTGCAACAGATGTACTTTCGGAAGAGTTGGCATGAATTCTTACAAAGGCATCTGCTTTGGCTTTATTTGCCACTTTTGCCCGCTGTACATTGGAAATATTTACATTATGTTTGGTACGAATCATCACCACTTTATATCCTCGCGCCACCAATTCTTTTTTTACTTTTTTTGCCACTTGAAGATTTAACTGATATTCTGCAAGTCCACTGGACTTACCGGATGTTCCGGAGGTTACTTTTGCCTTTTTGGTAGACGAACCCGGGCCATTGGGTTCCAATTCCGAATTTCCCCGAAGCTGATGTCCCGCATCAATTGCCACCACTTTCTGTCCCTCACTTGCAGCTGCCTGACACACAGGCGAAGAGAATCCGATTCCTGTCACCAGTAAAGTCAATCCCAAGCCAATTGCAAATATTCCTTTTTTCATTTATCTTCATCCTTTCTTTTTTTCTTAAAGACAGTGTGCCCAGGGCACGCAAAAAATAAAAAGAGCAAACACATCAAATGTATTTGCTCTATCCTGCGGAGTATGGGACTTGAACCCACACGTCTTTGAGACACATGATCCTTAGTCATGCCTGTCTGCCAATTCCAGCAACTCCGCATACAAGCAGCCAAATCATTTCCCATGACTTGACTGCTTGTCTATTGTATCAAATTTCTCAATCCATGTCAAGAACTTTTTGTTTTTTTTTTGCAACTAGGTGTTACTCCTCTTCTACAGGTACATTTCCCCCTTTCTGGTCACTTGACATATTGTGGGTCATTTCACAAACCAAGATAATAAATCACTATTTTCCCGAAATATTTTTTTAAATTGAGAATATGGCAGCGGCGCCATCACCGAGCCGGTTTCTATGGTTACATTTGGTATCTTTTTGTTATATATGAGCCAGTCTCCAAAGCCTCCGTTGGGATCGGTACTGATGGATTTTGGCATCAAACGATAATGCGTAAATTGATTGACCTTGGTAGCCAGAGCTTTCTGCCTTCCATACACCGAAGCCTGGGATTCCACATTGTAATTCCAGTATAATATGCTTCCGGTGGAATGATAATTCAGGGAAGCTTTCCATCCGGAAATGCTATTGACAAACTTAGTCATGACTTTCGTCTCTTTCTCCGAAACCGCCTTTTTCCCAGGATACGTGAGACCCTCCGCTTTTTTCGCTTTCCCCTTAGGATTCCACCCCGCAGAAAAATTAAAGTTGAGATTCACTCCTCGGGCATTTCCTTTCCAGGTGCGGGCCGGCGACTTGGATTTTTTGCATATCTTTCGCAATTTGGGATTACGAATGCTGTCGAAACCAGATTGGGAAATGGTTACTCCGTCAGGATTAATCATGGGAACGATGTAAACGCATTTTCCCCGCAAGGCACTCTTATAATCCACATACTCCCTTAATATTTCCTCGCTTTTGTAAGTAAGCATCAGACAGTTCAGCCATTCTCTTGCGTGGATTCCCCCATTTATCAGGATTTTCTGCGAAGCTCTTGGATTTCCAATGCGAAGGCACCAGATTGCCCTTCCATCTTCGCTGCTGCCAAGATTCTGGAGAGAGGCTTTTCCCCGGTATTTCCATACTATTTTTTTCAAATCCGAGGTCATGTCTTCATATGTATATTGGGTATCTTTTACATTGACAATCCAGGGTTCTTCTTTTACCGTAACAAGCACTTTGAATTGATTTTTCTCAGAGCCCTTTACCTTTACCAAAATCGTGCTCTTCCCGTTTCTTCTGGCAATAATCCTTCCCGTTTTGTCCACGGTAGCCACCTTTTTATTGGAAGACGTAAATGTCAGCCGACTTTTTTTATAATTGGTCCGAAGGGAACTTTCTTTCCCCTGATAAAGCAGACATTTCCCTGCCCCTTTATTTTCCAGTTTCTTTTCAAAATGGATTGTCACAAGAAAAGTTCCTTCGCCGTCCTCCTCTGTCACCTTCACCATAAAGCTTTGCGCATTTCCCTTTGCCTTGGAAGTACAGCGGATTTTTCCTGTTTTATCCAGCTTAACAATTCCCTTCTTCTGCAATTTCTTGCTTTTTTCCCCATAGACCTGAAAAGATGATTTTTTTGAAACCTTCAAGACAACCTCATCGGTAACATAAGAAGTTATCTTATATCGATAAGACACCACCTTATTTTTAACTTCCCGGACCTTGGTGGCCTTTTTATTTAAAAGGGAAAAGACACGGTTGTCCGGTGGGGCACTGTCTGTAGGACTAGGGCTTTCTGTGGGGGTAGAACTGTCTGTAGAGACGGGACTTGTCACTGGTATCCCTGTAGGGGTTGCGGTCACGCTCTCACCGGGTACCACACTGGCAGTCGCCGTCGCTCCCGCTATGGGCGCCGCGCTTCCCGAGGGCATCGGCTGGGAAGTGACAACCGTTTTTTGAACCGTGTCCGCCAACAAAATATTGGTTGGTATTTCTGCCAAAAATAAACTTATAATAATACCCAAGATGATTCCTTTTTTATTTTTGTCCCATGCCATAGCATTTCCCCCTTACCTTAAATCAATTGAATAAGAAAGGGCACCTCAATACTTGAAGTACCCTTATAAAAAACTGTCTTTGAAATCAATTATCTTTGCCGTTGATTAAGCAAGTTTGCTCTTTGCAACGTCAACCAATGTTGCGAAACCTTCTGGATCGCTAATTGCCATTTCAGAAAGCATCTTACGATTGATATCCACACCGGCTTGTTTCAAACCATACATGAATTTGCTGTAAGAAAGTCCATTGATACGAGCTGCTGCATTGATACGAGCAATCCAAAGCTGTCTGAACTGTCTTTTTCTCTGCTTTCTACCAGTATAAGATGTTTCCAAAGCACGCATAACAGACTGTTTTGCAACACGATACTGTTTGGATCTTGCACCTCTGTAACCTTTTGCTAATTTTAAAACTCTTTTATGTTTTTTCTTTGCGTTTAATCCGCCTTTAATTCTAGCCATTTTTATTTACCTCCTAATCGCGTTTCCAAGTAACATCTCTTATGCATATGGCATAATCTTCTTCATGGTCTTAACGTTTGTTTCATCTACCACGGTTGATTTTCTAAGATTTCTTTTTCTCTTTGTTGTTTTCTTTGTCAAAATATGACTTTTGTAAGCCTTATTACGAACCAGTTTTCCTGTTCCAGTTACTTTGAATCGCTTTGCTGCGGCTCTTTTTGTTTTCATTTTCTGATTTGCCATAATGTATTTCCTCCATTTATATTTGATAGACATCATGTACTATCATTATTTTGCGGCTGTTAAAAACATAATCATGCTTCTTCCTTCCATCTTCGGATCTTTGTCAATGACTGCCACATCTTCCAGTTTTTCATAGAAAGCATTGAGCACTTCACGACCTACATCCTTGTGCGCCATCTCACGACCACGGAAACGAAGTGTCACTTTGACTTTGTCTCCCTTGGACAGGAATTTTCGAGCCTGATTGGATTTGGTATTCAAATCGTTGGTATCAATGTTTGGCGAAAGACGTATCTCCTTCACATCGATGGTTTTTTGTTTTTTCTTTGCTTCCTTCTCACGTCTAGCCTGCTCATAACGGTATTTTCCGTAATTGATAATCTTGCATACCGGTGGTTTTGCTCCCGGGGCAATCTTAACCAGATCAAGGTCTGCATTTTTTGCCATCAAATAAGCTTCTTTGGCTGACATAATTCCAAGCTGTTCTCCGTCCTGGCCGATCACGCGAACTTCCTTGTCACGGATCTGCTCATTAATCATTAAATCGCTGATGATTCGCACCTCCAAATGAAATAAAAAAAGATAACTGTTTTTAAAGCCAGCTATCCACATAAATCTTTCATTCTACTATATGAAAAAATGGTTTGACCATTGCGCGCTCACTGGCGGCAAGGTGAGAGTGGATAACTCTGCTTTTTGTACCTTTGCTATCATAACATGATTTATTTGCCCTGTCAAGGGATTTTTTTCCCTTGACAGTTTGTTTTTTCCCTTGACAGTTTGTTTTTCATGAATTACCATATTAATACTATTAAATCTTTACACCATAAGGAGGGAAATCTTTTATGCAAAACAAAATAAAAAAAATATCTTGTGCAAATGATATCCTTTTTCTTCTTGGTTTGATTTTACTTTTTCCGCTCCTTTTTATGACCATTGCCGTCAACGCAAGGATACTGCATCCCACTCGTTGGCTGCCAACCTGCCTGTTTTACCTTGTCACGGGATTTCCCTGTCCGGGTTGTGGTGGAACACGGGCATTTGTGGCAATGTTACAAGGAAAATTTTTAACCAGTTTTTTACACCATCCCGTGGTACCTTATTGTTTCTTTTGGTACATCCTTTTCATGACCACCCAGACATTGGCCAGACTGAATAAATGGCTTCGCTGTCACTTTGACTCCCACCCTCTTTGGGCAAACATCCCAAATATTTCCGGTTTGTCCTTTCGCCTTTCTTATGTTTACATTGCCGTTCTTATCATTTTAGTTCAATGGATTGTAAAGATATTATGGCAATTGTTCTTTCCCACCCTTTCATTTGTATGAAATTAATTATTGTACGAAATTAATTCGTGGTCAAATCCATACGGAAAAATTGCTGTACCCATTGCTCCACCTGGTTATAATCATTGGTATCAATTTGGTTAATGGTGCTCAAGTTTTCCGGAGTCACCTTGGACCAGTCAATCATCATTGCAATAGACAGAATCATAACCGCATTGATAAGCAATCCCAAAATATTGAGGACAAGGCCTACAATCCCCAAAACCCTTCCACTTCCGGTTCCTTTCACGATACTAATGATGGAAAAAATCCCTCCAATGATACAAAATACAACTCCTGCTCCACAAAATGCACAGCATAAAATGGATAAGATGCCAAGAATTAATCCGGCAATTCCCAATCCTTTTTTCTGATTTGGCACTTCGATTACCTGACTATTTTCTTCCATTTCCTTCCTCCTTTTTTTCTCTCTCATTTATGTTTTCTTGATTTATAATGCTAGGTCTGTAACGGTCGAGGGCACTTCGCAACTTCCTTACAGACCAAATCGTCATTTAAAACCAGCTTCCCAAAAATCCACGAAGAAACATCGTTGTTCCTCCCCCTTCCGGAAATGCAGATGGGGTTGGTGATGGAACAGTGATGGCAGATGGGGACACCGTGGTATTATTGGTTGTACTAGCGGGCATGCCGGCAAGATAAATATATATAACCGCCGATGCAATCCCAAGGGTCAGTCCAACCGCTCCCACTACAATGCCTGCCACTGCCAAATCTCTCTGACCGGCATATTCGTCCCGAAATGCCATCAAACCCAGCACCACTCCGGCAAATCCAAAAATAATGGAAACATACCAGGTACAGCAGCTCAAAACAGAGATACATGAAACGACAAGGGACGCAATGGCTTTTCCATTCTTCTTATTTGTCTCCATAGGTTCCTCCTTTTTTGACTACTTTTCTTCGGTCACTTCAATCTTACGAATTTCTTTTGTGCGAATTTCCTTGGTAATATCCGCAATAAAGTCATCCAAAGAAACCTGACCCTCATCACCTTTATAACGGCTTCGAAGAGATACCAGATTCTCTTCCTGCTCTTTTTGTCCCACAATAAGCATGTAAGGAATACGATGCAGTCTTGCTTCACGAATCTTAAATCCAATTTTTTCAGAGCGGTTGTCAACCGTTGCATCCACTCCATTGTTTATCAGTTTTTCACAAACTTCATGAGCATACTCGGCATATTTTTCTGAAATCGGAAGCACGCGAACCTGCTCCGGGCAAAGCCATGTCGGGAACATTCCGGCGTATTTTTCAATCAGCCATGCCAGCGTTCTCTCATAGCATCCAATGGAAGTTCTATGGATAATATATGGACGGACTTTGTCGCCTTTCTCGTCGATATAGTACATATCAAACTGATCTGCCAGAAGGGCATCCCATTGAATGGTAATCATGGTATCTTCTTTTCCATATACATTTTTTGCATTGATATCTACCTTTGGTCCGTAAAAAGCTGCTTCTCCCACATCTTCGGTAAATGGAATCTGCAATTCATTTAAAATGTTACGAATGTCTTCTTCCGTTTCGTCCCAAACCTGAGGGTCGCCGATGTATTTATCCGGATTTTCAGGATCCCATTTGGACAAATGATAGGTCACATCTTCTTCCAGTCCCAGTACTTGCAGACAATATTGCGCCAAGGCAATACAATCTTTAAACTCCTGTACCATCTGGTCCGGACGAACAATCAAATGTCCTTCCGAGATGGTGAACTGGCGTACACGGGTCAAGCCATGCATTTCTCCCGAATCTTCATTGCGGAACAAAGTAGAAGTCTCTCCATAGCGACATGGCAGGTCACGATAAGATTTTCTGCTCGCTTTGTATACATAATACTGGAATGGACATGTCATAGGGCGAAGAGCAAATACTTCTTTATCCTTCTCCTCATCTCCCAACACAAACATTCCCTCTTTATAATGATCCCAATGACCGGAAATTTTGTACAAATCCGATTTTGCCATCAAAGGAGTTTTGGTACGCATGTAACCGCGTTTGGTCTCCTCGTCTTCAATCCAGCGCTGCATCCTCTGGATGATTTTAACGCCATTTGGCATAAGCAATGGCAATCCCTGACCGATAACATCCACCGTAGTAAAGAGTTCCATCTCACGACCCAGTTTGTTGTGGTCGCGTTTTTTGATATCTTCCAAATGCTCCAAATGAGCGTCCAAATCTGCTTTCTTGGTAAATGCCGTTCCATATACACGAGTCAGCATTTTGTTTTTTTCGCTTCCTCTCCAATAAGCTCCGGAGGAAGAAATTAACTTCATAGCTTTAAGAGGCTTTGTATTCATCAAATGTGGTCCGGCACAAAGGTCCACATATTCTCCCTGCTCATAGAAAGAAATTTCTGCATCTTCCGGAAGATCCTCAATCAATTCCACTTTGTATGGTTCTTCCCGTTTTTTCATAAATTCGATGGCTTCGTTACGAGGGAGAGTAAATCTCTTCAATTCCGCCCCTTCCTTTACGATTTTTTTCATTTCTTTTTCAATTTTGTCCAAAGCATCCCGGTCTAGAGATTCCATGTCAAAATCATAATAAAATCCATCTTCAATAGCGGGCCCAATCGCACATTTTGCATGTGGATACAGTCGTTTGATAGCCTGAGCCAGTACATGAGAAGCCGTATGACGATAAGCTGCTTTTCCTGCATCACTGTCAAAGGTTAAAATATTTAATTCATGTTCTCCATCCACAACGGTTCGAAGGTCCACCACTTCTCCGTCCAATTCTGCTACGCATGCCACCCGGGCAAGCCCCTCACTGATGTCTTTTGCAATATCAATAATTGCCATTGGTTCTGCATATTCCTTACTGGAACCATCTTTTAATGTAACCTTCATTTTCTCTAATCTCCTTTCAAAAATATAATAAAGCCCATCCCTTTAAACACTTAGTATTTAAAGGGACGGGCTGAAATATTCATCCGCGGTTCCACCCTTCTTGACACATAAGTTTGTGATAAAAGCAAACAAATATGCCCGGCTTCATTTGACGATAACGGGGTCACCGGACCGGATTGGGGTCACTCAGAGGTAGTTTTCAAATGCTTCCCATCATGGTACTTCCAGCCTGTTGTAAAAAAGTCCTGCTCCGCCTTTTCACACTCCGATACCACTCTCTGGCATGTTGTCACATTTTACTCGTCTCTTCAACGTATTAAAACCATTATATTCATTTGGCCTTGGAATGTCAACCAATTTTCTCACCATTTTTCGCATTCATTAGCATTTATTTCCCAGACGCGAGCAAACATTCATTTCGAATTCTTTTTATTTTGCTTTTGCAGCCTCAAGGAATGCATAGAATGATGGTTTTGGATCATTGATGCCCGAACCAAACAAAAGCGGAATATTGCTTCTCCAGGAGCAGGAGTCAAACAATCCCCAAATGGTCACACCGGTGATTCCTTTTGGATTCACTGTCTTGTCACGATTTAAGTGTTTTGTGACAATGGTTTCCATAATCGCTTTCATGTAAGCTGCCTGATCTTCCAAATCATTGCTTTCCACTTCGGCATCCAACTCTGTTACCTGAATTTCAAGGCCGGTTGCCAGAAATTTATCCAAAGTTTCTGCATAACGCTCAATGGTAGGATTTTCATTTCCGGTCAAATGGCTCTGCATACCGATACCACCACAAATCTTCTTGTCTTTATTGATAAACTCAACCAATTCGATAATCTTATCGGTACAATCATATTCATCATAATCATTGTAGAACAAGGTTACTTGATCTTGAAGATTGCGTTTTTCCAATTCCTCATAAGCAAATTCAAAGGCTTTCTTCACATAAGTCGGCTCCAAATCCATGTCGCCATAGACATCCATCCAACTAGGAGATGTAGGCTCATTGGTACGATGCACATATTCGTTGGTTACATCCCATGCATATACCAGAGTTCCGGCTTTTCCTGTCAAATCCACCTCTTTATCCATGACATGGTTCATTACAGTACGAACGAAGAATTCAAGACGTGCATCCATAATTTCCGGTGTTGTCGCTCCGGAACCGCTGTAATTTTCAGCAAAGAACCAACTTGGTGTCTGCTGATGCCACATCAAAGTATGAGCACGCATCTTGATATCATTTTCAGCACAAAATTCCAGGGTCTGATCCACGATATCCAAATTTAACTGAGGTACCTCATCTTCCGGATAACCCTCCGGGATCACATATCCAAGCGCCTTTGCGTCCTCAACATCAATCAATTTCTTCTGATAGCCACCAAGAACCGTATCCGGCTTCATCTCATTTTCAAGGGTGATACTATTGAACTGCTTTTTGATGAAGTTGATGGTATCCTCTTTTCGTAACTGATCCTTCTTGGCACCATATCCATAGTAGTTGGCACAAGTTCCCATGTACTGGAATATGTCTTTATAGGTATCATAAATACTTGGAAGTGTATTTGGGTCAACTACATCTTTTCCCTTGGAAGTCTGTGTGATAACCACGGAATCCAGGTAAAAATCTGCTGTCTTACTTCCCGGAACTTCAAAATAAATCAGATAATCCGAGAAAGATGTGGCAATTTCAATATCGCCTTCTAATTTTACCCAAGTATCGGATGGTGCTTCTTTTTCAGTAGCAATGGCAGGAAATTCACTTCCTGTCTGAGCGGAACATTTTACTTCCACTGTCTCGCCGGACATCTGTTTGATATAAGCACTGACATGATAAGTCGCACCAGGAACGATGGTATTGGTCACATCGATCGCCGCTCCATTCCATGCGTCGCTACGTCCGGTTACATAAAGACATTTTCCGTCGTAACCATTGTCTGCCTGAGAAACTTTTGACGAACCCCGGGATACAAAATCGTCGGTTCCATTTTCAAAAGTCGCACTCTTAAAGAGTACCGGTACAAATTCATCCGGATTGGCAGACGCACCCGGTGTCTGTGTTGCCGGTGATACACTTGCACCCGGTGTACTGCTAGTTCCTGGTGCAGCACTAGCTGTGGAAGACGGATTCTCTTGTGTGTTCTCCGTTTTCTTTGCCGTTACCTTCACCTTCAAAGTCACTTTCTGAACTTTTTTAACCCCTTTCAAGGTAAATTTCCCGGTGACTTTGGCATTTCCTTCCTTTTTGGCAATAACTTTCACAGCGGTCTTTCCACTTGCTTTGGCAACCGCCACTTTTTTATTGCTTGTCGACCATTTCACCTTCTTTATCTTGGCTTTTTTAACACCTGTTACTTTTACTGTCTTTGATTTCTTTTCCACCATTACAATGGATTTTTTTGACAATTTAACTTTAGCAGCCGCCTGAGTCGAATCGGCCGGCCCCATCTGAAAAAGCATAGCGGCAGTAAGAACAGCTGCCATCGCTTTACACATAGACTTATGTCTCATTTTCATTCTCCTTCTTTATGTGAGATTGACTCCACATAATTTTTAATACATTCAACGGTTTTGTCAATTCCGACAAGATCACTGCGCAGAACCAAATCATAGTTCATCAAATTGTCCCAGCGTTCTCCGGCATGATATCGATAATAATTACCACGACTCTTATCTTTTTTCGATACAATTTCACCGGCTTTTCCCGGCTCCAGCTGATCCACCTCAATGGACCGTGCGATACGAAAATCCAGATTGGCACGGATAAAAATGTTGATTACGTTTTCATAATCCTTCAATATGTAGTCGGCGCAACGTCCCACGATGACGCAACTGCCTTCTTCTGCCACTTTGCGGATTACATTGGACTGTGCCAGGAAAATACGGTCATCCAAAGACAATCCCGCAAATCCTGCATCTTGATTGGTAAACACATTCATCCCCATAGCAATGGAATAGAGCAAACTATTGGTCGCTTTATCTTCCACTGTTTCAAATGCCGCCTCCGAAAATCCCGTTTCCTTTGCCGCCCGGGAGATAATTTCATTATCATAAAAAGGAACATTTAATTGTTCTGCCAGTTTTCTTCCGATTTCTCGTCCGCCGCTACCATACTGTCTGTTTATTGTAATAATTGTTTTCATGATACCAACCTGCCTTTCTCATGTTATTTGAATTATTTCCTTGTCTATATTATACAAAATTCATGGCAAAATTTCTAGTTCTTTTGTAAAAAAAGACACTCTTGCCTTATTTTCAAAATGTATTATAATAGAACTAACAATAAGAAAGGATAGAGGTAATATCGTATGAAAAAAATCATTTCAACCCCAAACGCACCTGCTGCCATCGGACCTTATTCTCAAGCCATTGAAGTAAATGGTTTCTTATTTACTTCCGGCGTGATTCCCATCGTTCCATCCACCGGTGAATTGGTAGATGGGGGCATCGAAGTTCAGGCTGAGCAAGCGATTGGAAATCTCGCCGCACTCATCGAAGCTGCCGGTGCAAAGATTGAAAATACAATTAAGACAACCGTTTTCATAAAAAATATGGAAGATTTCGCAAAAGTAAATGAAATCTATGCCAAATATTTTACGACGGATTTTCCTGCACGTTCCTGTGTAGAAGTAGCCCGTCTTCCGAAAGATGTGCTCATTGAAATTGAAGCCATCGTCGAAAAATAAACCACTTTATACCACTCTCCATGCGTTGAATTCGTTAAAAACGGAATTAACTAATTTCAGTATAACATAACCTTCCAAAAAAACGCAATAATTATTTAGTTATGGTACATACTATCAAAGCTTTATATGTATATTTTGGCATTTTTATTCTATTTGAATGCCTTGACAAAGGGCGGAAATCTTGTTATACTACTTTCAAACGTAATAATTTTGTAATAAATTCTTAATGTTTTGTAATTTTTCAATTTTCAAAAGGGGAAAACGAAAAAAACACAATCATTTTACGATTTAGAATGGAGGATTCGCATGTATAATAAAAGAATATGGGCTGTATTCTTATGTACAGGTGCTTTGATGACCACAAGCATTTTGGGAGAATCTCTTCCGGCTATGTCCACTACCATGTGTAGCGAGACAGAGCTTGCCGGGATGTCATACACCTTAGAGCAATTTGTAGATAGTCAGTCTGCGGGAGCTGCCTCGAATCCTGAGGCAATTGTTGCTTTTGCTGACGAACCGGACGCCACAAACAATGAGGCTGCGCCGGTAACCGATCCCAATGCGGCATCCGGTGCCGCCATTGATCCTGCTGCTGCCACTCCGGAGCCTGTTGCAGAACCTTCTGCAACACCAAAGCCAAAATCCGAATATGAAAATGTCGGTATCTCCGTCGCAGCAGATTATGTAAACGTTCGTAAAAAGCCAAATACGGACAGCAAAGTAGTAGGTAAATTATATCGCGGCAGTGCCGCAAAGATTGTAAAACGAGTTGGCGACTGGGTAAAAATCAAATCCGGTCAGGTGGAAGGTTACATCATGTCCGATTACCTTGCCATTGGTTACAGTGCCGAGAAAATGGTAGATCGGTTTGGAACGAAAATCGCCACTGTCAACACCGAGACGTTAAAAGTCCGCGAGGCAAAAAATACAGATTGTGCGGTCTTGACACTGGTTTCCGGGGAAGAGAGTTTTGAAGTTGTCCGGGAAGATAAAGATTGGGTTAAAATCATGGTAGATGGAGATACAAAAGGATTTGTCTCCAAAGAATATGTCGATATTACCGTTAAATTTAAAAAAGCGGTATCCATTGAAGAAGAACGCGAAGAGGCCAGAAAGAAAGCCGCTGCCGAAGCTGCTGCTGCTAGAGCCGAAGCCGAAGCACAGCAACAGCAACAACAGAGTTCTTCCAGTAGTTCTTCCAGTAGTTCTTCCATTAGTTCTTCCAGCAGCTCAAGTTCTTCCAGCAGCTCAAGTTCAAGCAACGGAAGTTCCAGCCATAAGAGTAGTTCAAGTTCTTCTCATAAGAGCAGTGGAAGCAGTTCCAACAAATCAAGTGGAAGTTCCTCTGGTAAATCCTCTTCCAAGAGTTCCAGCGGTGGCAACAGTTCCAACGGAGGCGGAGATGTAATCGGAAGTGGTGATGGTTCTGCCATCGCATCCTATGCTCTACAATTTGTTGGAAATCCATATGTATATGGTGGTACCAGTTTGACAAACGGTACGGACTGTTCCGGATTTTCCATGTCCGTATTCCGCAAATTTGGTATTAGCTTACCTCGTACATCCGGTGCCCAATCCGGTGTCGGAAAGAAAATCAGTGTTTCAGAAGCAAGAGCCGGAGACTTGATTTTCTATGCCAAAAATGGTCATGTCAATCATGTAGCCATTTGTATCGGTGGTGGACGAGTGGTTCATGCAAGTAACCCAAGTGTAGGCATCACCACAAGCAATATCGGCTATCGTACACCATATTGTGCCCGCCGTATTATCGGATAAACCATATCCGTTATATCCTATTATTTCAGAATAAAACAGATTCCCGGTACACTTCATCCATATCGTGAGTGTATCGGGAATCCATTTTTTACCAAAAGAGAATCGGAATCAAATATACCGCTCCCGCTAATATGACATTTAAAAACATTGCCAGCGCTCCAAGACCAATTCTTTTTCCTATGCTCTCTGCTTTCAAAAGCCAGGCATTGAGTGCCCAGTCTCCCAATAGGCAGAGAATCCAAAGGGTATACATGACGGTCCCCTCAATGGTCTCCGCTTCTCCCAGCAAAAGGATGACAATCAGAAGAATCATATTAAAAATCACATATTGAATCATATGGGGTTTCCATTTGGTAAGAATCACCGTGACGAAGCAGAACATCGCCGTCGCCATGAGATAATAAGCCCCCTGAGACAACAATTTTTCAGAACAAACCTGCCAGATAATCCCCGCTATCAGTAAAATCAAGGCAATACCTGCCCGACATCCCGTTGTCAAACGTGCTTCTATTTTTTCAAACATTTCCTGACCATTCCTTTCTATTTATCAATTCTCTTATATTGGATATGCCCACCAGTTCTACGGAAGAAAGATCTATATTTTCGCTTTTTTCAATGGCTATTTTATTGGCAAGGGGCAAAATACATGTCTTATACCCGGTTTTCACAGCCTCGGATACTCGTTTTTCCGCTTGTGGCACCGCTCGCACTTCCCCCACCAGACCAACTTCACCAAAAATCACTGTGTGCTCATCCATGGCTCTGCCACTTTGGCTGGATATCAAGGCTGCCACTATAGCCAAATCCAGTGCCGGTTCCGTAATTCGCATACCTCCTGCCACATTGACATAGGCGTCACAATCGGATAATTGCATCCCCAGGCGCTTTTCCACCACCGCAATCAACAGATTGACACGGTTGTAATCGGTACCGGCAGCTGTCCTGCGAGGCATATTAAAATAAGTATGACACACCAATGCCTGAACTTCGATCATGAAAGAACGGGTTCCCTCAATGGCACATGTAACCACAGAGCCCGATTCTCCTATCGGTTTCCCCTGTAACATGTATTCCGAAGGATTGGGGACCTCCACCAGCCCCTGGCCGCGCATTTCAAAAACCCCGATTTCATTGGTGGAGCCGAATCGGTTTTTGACCCCGCGCAACATGCGATAGGAAGCCGCTGCATCTCCTTCAAAATACAGTACCGTGTCCACCATATGCTCCAACATACGTGGTCCTGCCACATTTCCTTCCTTTGTCACATGTCCCACGATAAAGATTGTAATGCCCTTCTTCTTGGCAATGCGAAGCAAAACCCCCGTGATTTCCCGCACCTGACTCACACTTCCCGGCGCGGCGTCCACTCCATCATCGTACATCGTCTGAATAGAATCAATGACTGCCACTCGGGGCTGCAAGCTGTCGATAGCTCCTTCGATGGCCGCAATATTGGTCTCTGCCAAAAGATAAATGGAATCGGAAAAATTGCCAATGCGCTCTCCCCGCATTTTTATTTGCTGCAGCGACTCCTCGCCGGATACATACAATACCTTCTCCTTTTGGTCTGAAAGATGTTTGCACATTTGCAAAAGCAACGTAGATTTGCCGATTCCCGGATCTCCTCCAACTAAAATCAAAGAGCCGGGGACAATCCCTCCTCCCAGCACCCGGTCCAGTTCATGAATACCGATTTGAAGTCGTGGCGTTCTCTCGGTGGAAATCTCACTCATCTTGGAAGGTTTTACCAGTTCTCCCACAGGCATCACTTTCTGTTTCCCGCTGGTTGTCTTCACCACCGGCGCTTCTTCTAACGTATTCCAGGCACCGCATCCCGGGCATTGTCCCTGCCATTTAGAGGATTCTGTACCACATTCTTTACAATAATAAATCTGTAATTTTTTCTTTGCCATTCCTGCCCCCTATAAGAAAAAGAGAACGGTGCCATCCCGAACATCTTCGCTTTCCGGTCTGGCACCGATTTGTTTTGGTTACGATTCACAGCTTAATATGGTAGTAACTTTTTTAACATTTAATCACTTTTACAGCTGCCTTCTTCCCTTCGTCTAACTCAATACTGACATTGAGTTTTCCACCAAGATTGGTCTTCATTTTGCCCAGTTCAACCCCTTCCAAAAGTACTTTGTACTCCTGAGATGGCTCCAATTCCAAAGTAAAACCAAGATCCCCCGCTGCTTCCACAGTAAAGGAAATCTCTTCCCCATCATTCTTGAAATCCGTCACTGCACTTCCCGGAACAGATTCATATACAAACAGCCCATTTTTCTCAAGTTTGGTAATTTCCTTGAATGTTTTTACTTTGTACAAATCCCCTTGATATTCAAAATCTGCTTTCTTGGTCTTTGTATCCAAAAGGTAATTTCCAAAGCTCAACGATCCATTGTCTTCCTTTCGGATTAATTCCTCAACAACGCTCATTTTTATTATCCTCCTTGGTCTCTTATATCTCCCATCCAAACAATTTTGTCTATCTCTATTATAACAAAAGTCGACAAAGAATACTATCCTTTTTTTATGATTTTTTGAACACAAACAACATTGTCTTTTATGGACAGACGAACATCGTCACCGATGTGAATTTCTGCATTTACAATCTTTTCTGCCAACTGGTCCTCAATCTCTTTTTGAATGGTACGACGAAGTGGTCTGGCACCATAATCCTTATCAAAGCCCTTATCCGTCACATAGTCAACGAGATTTTTTCCATAATGAAGTCGAATATCCATCTGTTTTTTCACACGTTTTTTAAAGGACTGCAACATATTTTTGGCAATGTCACAGATATTTTCCTGTGACAACATATGAAATACAAGAATTTCATCGATGCGATTGATAAATTCCGGTTTGAATGTATGCTTGACTTCTTCCATTACCCCTTCCTTCATGCGCTTATAATCTGCCTGAGCATCTTCCTGCTGCAAGAATCCTAGGGTTTTCGGAGAGACAATTCGGTTCGCTCCCGCATTGGAAGTCATGATGATAATGGTATTTTTAAAATCCACCTGCCGTCCCTGGGAATCCGTAAGGCGTCCATCTTCCAAAATCTGGAGGAGCATGTGAAAGACATCCGGATGTGCTTTTTCTATTTCGTCAAATAAAAGGACGGAATAAGGATTGCGGCGTATCTTTTCACTCAATTGACCACCCTCCTCATAACCAACATATCCCGGCGGAGAGCCAATCATCTTTGACACACTCTGCTTTTCCATATATTCGGACATATCCACTCGAATCATATTCTTTTCCGAGCCAAATACGGCTTCAGCAAGAGTCTTGGATAATTCGGTTTTTCCAACCCCGGTAGGTCCCAAAAATAGGAAAGAACCGATGGGGCGTCTCGGATCTTTCAATCCCACACGACCACGGCGAACAGCACGTGCCACTGCCTCCACAGCCTCTTCCTGGCCAACCACTCTTTCATGAAGAATCTGCTCTAGTTTCTGCAGTCTGCGAATCTCATCTTTTTCCATGCGACTCACCGGAATCTTTGTTTGCCTTGAAACCATCTCCGCAATGTGAGACTCTTCCAACACCATTTTTTTCTTTTTCTGTTTCTTTTCCCATTTTGCCTGAGACTGCTGCAGTTCCTGCTCCAATTTTACTTCTTCCTGCCGAAGTTCGATAGCATATTCCATATTATTTGCCGACACGGCGGCTTCCTTTTCCAAAGCCGTTTTTTCAAGGGCGTCTTTCTTCTCCGCAAAAATCTCATCGTACTCCCGCATGGTATTGAGATTCAAGCGTGACGCTGCCTCGTCCAGAAGATCGATGGCTTTGTCCGGCAAAAAACGGTCATTGATATACCGGTCCGATAATTTTACTGCCGCCTCAATGGCTTCATCACTTATTTCAATTTGATGATAATCTTCATAATAACTTCGAAGACCTTTCAAAATAGAAATGGCCTGCACAACTGTTGGTTCTTCCACAATCACCTGTTGAAAACGGCGTTCCAGTGCCGCATCTTTTTCCACCCGTTTTCGGTATTCTTCTCTGGTTGTGGCACCGATAATCTGAATTTCACCACGAGAAAGCGCCGGTTTTATAATATTAGCGGCATCCATAGCGCCTTCTGCTCCCCCGGCTCCCATAATCATGTGCAATTCATCAATAAACAAAATGATATTTCCCATGTCCATGGTCTCCCGAAGACACCGTTTAATCCGCTCTTCAAACTGGCCGCGGTATTTGGTTCCTGCCACCATTCCCGCCAAATCCAGGGCCAGGATTCTGACATGTTCCAATCCCCTTGGAGCCGAGCCATTGGCGATGCGAATAGCAAGACCTTCCACGATAGCAGTCTTTCCCACACCAGGTTCTCCCAAAATACAAGGATTGTTTTTGGTGCGTCTACCTAAAATTTCCATGACACTTTCGATTTCCGTCTCCCGGTTAAACACCGGGTCCAGTTTGCCTTCTCTGGCCTCCTGCACCAAATCCCGGCTATGCTTGTCAAGAAATGGAGTCAAGCTCCTTCCCGGTTCTTCTTTTTCTCGGGCAGACATAAAATCCATCTTGGCAAATTCCATATCCATCTGAGTGATTTCTGCCGTTTCCAGATAAATCTTCTTGGCATTGGCCTGTAAGCGGGCTATGATCTCATATGCTGTTGTATCCCGCTGTTTTACAAGGGCCATCAAAAGATGCTCCGTTCCCATCTGACTGCGGTTTTCTCGGGTTGCCAATTCTCCCGCCTCTTTCACAATCTGCTTCACCATTGGTGTCATAAGCAGTTCCGGGGACCCTTTCTTTTTGTCCTGCTTTTTGATTTCCTCTCTTGCTGAAAATATCTCATCCAGATATTTGACATTGATACCATTGGATTCTAATATCTGCTTTGCCGTTCCTTCGGTCATGGCCAAAGCATACAAAAGATGCTCGGTTTGTATCACGGTCATTCCTTGTCTGGCTGCAGTTTCTGCTGCATTTTCCAATACTTTTCTTGCATTTCTTGTCATATTTTCCAAACCATCTGTTTCCTTTCTTTTTTAAAAGTCCATGTCATTTAATTCTTTTTTGCCTCGATTTAGGCGGCGACGAAGTATCATATTTAAAATGACAATCAGCAAAACCAATACCAGGATGGATAATGCGATAATGATACCATACATCCAGGTTTGCGGTTCCACTTCCACTTCGCTTGCCACATTGCCCCCCTGATTGACCTTTCGGGTCATGGTTCCAGTATACCGCTGCAGTGTCTTTTCCTGCCTGTCATATTGATACAGCGTGGGCTCATCGGCAGCTCCCTTCAGATACATTAAAAGATAATTATTATCCAAATCATTTTGCATGGTATAGGCAGGTACACTTTTGCCATCAATATCCACATTGGTTTTTACATAACCGGAGGGCAGGATGTCCTGGTCCTCCAAATTCATCACTTCAAATTGATATTGGTTTTGAATATAAATGGCTCCCTCTTTTTCATATACCGAAAAAGTAATATTAGAAGTGCCTTTTTCTTCCTGTTCACGTACTTTGGTCTCCGCTTCCGTTTCTTTGATTACTTTCAATTGGAAGACCCGCTTATCTCCGGATTCTGCCGTCACCACCAATTTTAATTCATTTTCGCCAGGCATCAGTTCTTCGTTATTTTTCAGACGAATCCGCTGCTTACTATTGGCCGGTATCACATTATAATACAACTTGTCCGTATTGCAGTCCACCTTAATGGTATAATCCAACACTTCCGTGTTGAATTGTGGGGACATGGTAACGGCATCGATGGACAAGGCCTTTAACTTGGTATTGGTATTGAGGGGAACCGGTGTGGGTGTAGGTTCTGCAGGCAAAGCTGCCGGGTCCTGTGCATCTTCCTGCTGTCCCCTCTCCGTGACGCTCAAAACGATACGATTGGAGGAAACCGACAACTTCTTTCCCTCCGAATCCAGTATTTTAGGGGTTCCTTCCAATTGGACAGATACGGCTCCTACTCCACATGCCACAAATTGAAGGGAGTAGGTTCGGGTCGCCACCGTATTTTCATTGCCGATGGATTTGATGCTCAAATGGCCATCGCCTCCACTGACTTTTTTGCCCCCTTCCACAAATTGAAGAATATCACTGTCATAGGATAATTTCATTGTCACATCGCAAAACCCTTCCTGAGAAGAGACACGGCATACAACCGTCACTATATCATCTTTCTTCACTTCCGTCTGCGATGCTGAAAATTCCACAACTCCACTGGCTGCCTGACTGGAACTGGGCAGATATAAAAACCCAAGACAGGCTAGCCACAAACTAATTCCATAAATTATTTTTTTCACTAGTCACTCCATTTCCGAAGGCACCCCTTCTAAACTATCATGCCTTCTGTTTTTCATGCCTTCTGTTTTTCATGCCTTCTGTTTTTCATGCCTTCTATTTTGGCGCAGCACAATTGGTTGCCGGCATATTGTCATATATCGGAATAGAAAATACAAGGGGCGTACTGTCAAGCATGCCGTTGTATGCATTTTTCGTCTTCAATGCCTCTGAATTTGCTGCTTCCACATTGGTCATATATTGATGATTATATGTATTGGTTGGTGTTACATTAAACTTTTGCAAATATCCGGTATTTTGTCCCCGATTGATATAATTGCTTCCGATATACATCGCTCCGCCCACGATGGAACGATATGGATTGGTCCATGGACGAAGGTAAGTATTGCCGGAACTTGCCCATTTTAAACCGTTGAGGGCAGGAGTTGCTCCACTGGTGGCACCAATGTTATAAAAATTGTAAATCCCCGGATATTCTGTGGTGGTGCCGGTTACAGCGATACTGGTGGTGGTCGGTCCTGTTACCACTTCCTGCTTCACACGGGAAGCCAGGTGGTATGGGCTTACTCCCGAATCTCTCGCCGCATCTAAAAAGGCATTGACATAGGAGATTTCTTTTGTCCCTCCGGTCTGGTCGTCTGTATAGCTGAAATTTGCCGAGGCAAACGGCGTATTGGAAAGGATTTTCTCCAATCCGGTTGCTGTCTGATACTGGGATTGATATTCCAGCTGTTCAAATTGGAACACACCCTGAATGGTCAAAAAGTTTCTCGGGTCCATATAATACATAATCGCTTCTCGGGAAGCCTGCACCCAGCTGGATCCGTCAAATACTTTCCATTTTCCGGTGGCAGCATCATAAGCTCCCTCTTCTTTCGATTTCCAGGCTTCCGATTTGGAATTGGAGATGAGACTCCGTCCCAATTTGCACTCCTCATTGATTACCGTATTCCAGTCCAGACCGGTTTTATATGCCGTAAATTGCCAGTATGGATAGGTAGCATGAAGTTTTCGCAGTGCATCTTTATAAGAATCCGGAAATCCCTGGTTGGTCAATTCGGCCTCAAAATCCCGCTGACTTAATATCGTCACAGCCACTTTCTTTTGAACCTTTTTCTTGGTCAATTTGATATATTTGGACTGCACATAACCTTTATAAGAAGTTCCATAATAATCAAAGGAAATCTGATACCACTTCTTTTTCTTTATCGTCCGCACTTTGGTAATGGTTACATATTGCTTTTTGGCAAGAACCAGTTCCTTCCCGCGAATTTTATAATACGCTCCTTTGGTTCCCGGTTTCTTCCGGACACGAAGAGCCGTCTGAACTCCGGTTACCAAGCCGGCTGCCGGGGTTTTCAGTGTCGTGGACACATCCCTTTCTTTTACATACCCTTTATAGGTTTTCTTTTTATTTTTGTACTGGATGCGGAACCACTTGGTATTCCCCTTGGTCTTTTCTCCCAGAATGGTCACCACTTTGCCCTTTTTCAAAACCGTCCGTTTTTTTCCGGATGTGTTTTTATAAACAACCGTCTGTTTTTTTGCCAATTTGGCTTTTACGGCAATGGCTTTATAACTGGTTTGGGTACGATACACCGTTACCGTGGTTGGCTGTGGTTCTGCCGGTGCCGCAGTTGCTGTCGCTGTGGCAGGAACCGCCGTAGGAGCCTTAGTTGGGGCTGATGAAGGGGCTACTGTAGGAGCCGTACCCTTTTTTACATATTTTTCTGCCACATAGCCTTGTTTTCCATTATAAGAGATCTTGACCCAACTGTAACCGCCTGCTTCCCCTGCATTCTCGATATAAGTAATGTCGGATCCATTGGGAATCTTTTCCAATACACTGCCTGTGATTTTGGGTTCACTCCGCATGTTGAGGTCGGAGCCTCCCGTCACTACATAAGCTGCTTCTGCCCCATAGCTCACGGATGTTTCTCCCAGAAAATTCACCGGCATGCAAAGTCCCAAAATCAGACAAAGGCACAGCCACAATGAAATTCGTAACTTCATATTCTTTTCCTTCCTTTCTCTTTTCTTCCTATGCTTTTAGCACAAAATAAGTCCGGATTTTGTCCTCTGTCCAGACCCGTTCTATCTGCAATGACATTTGTTCTGCCAATTTCTGTATCTCCTCGCTGGAATACGCCCGCTGCTCATGGCATTCGTCATAGCGTTCATACATCCCTGTCTCTTTTTCTTCCACAAACATGGTAAGTATATATTCATTGATATGGGTCTCTTCCTCATAGGTATTGTCCCAAATCATCAGTGCGTCTTCGGTCTCATCCACACGAACCTGGTTTCCCATTACCTTTTGAAAACAATACGCGGTTTTCATATCCAGGATACAGATACCCCCCTTCGCCAGATTCTCTCGGATGCATCGGAACATGGCAAGCAGGTCCTCCTCCCGCAACAGATAATTCATAGAGTCACATATACATAGTACCACATCTGCCATTTTATGCAATGAGAAATCTGTCATATCTTCTTCAAAATAGTGAACTTTTTCCTGCCCTTGGGTCTTTTCCGCAGCCAAAGCAAGCATATCCGGCGAAATATCGATTCCCGTCACCTCGTATCCCGCATCTGCCAGACGTCGAACCATCTCACCGGTTCCACAGCCAAGTTCACACACATGGCCGGATTCAATTCCATATTCCAACAATAGGTCATGAATCTTTTCAAACCACTCATCATAAGGGATTTCGGACATCATCTCATCGTAGATGGCCGCAAATTTTTCATACATCCAAAAGGCTCCTTTCTGTCGTTACAAGTCAATTTCTTTATTGAGGGAAAAGGAATACAACACCTTTCGCAATACGGGTTTTCCGGTTATCCTTTCCAGGGCCTCTGCATAGACCTCCAACTGAGTCCGATAACGTTTCATCAAGACTTCTTCTTCTCCCGGTTCGATATGGTCGGTCTTATAATCCATCAAGACAATTCCTTTTTCCGTCTCATAAAACCCGTCAATGATTCCCTGCACCAATACCGTTTCATGGCTGGTGGTCTCCTGCACCTGAGCACCATCTATACTGGTGACAAAAGGCTGCTCGCGAAACAGTTTTCCCTCTTTTTCTGCCAGGGTCATCTCTTTCCCAAGAGGAGAATGCAAAAATTTCATCACTTTCCATGGCCGGATAAGAGAACTGTCCGAAGCATGAATCCTTCCTGATTGTACCATATCTTCCAGCTGTTTTACCACTTCTTTTTCATCCGTTGCTGCCGCAAAAGAAAGAGCGGCCATAACCTGATGCCATACGGTACCATATCCGGCTCCGGCAAGTCCTTTATCTTCCTCCTGTTCCTCTCTGGCAAAGGCCGGCACCGGTGATTGATTATCCAGGGCATCGCTGTGAAGAACCGTGAAATTTTCCTCCTGTTCTTCTTCCATGGAACGCTTTTTCAAATCCGATACCGAAACTTTCGTTGGAATTTCTTCCTCCCGCTTTGGCCGGTACTGCTCCATAAATGCCAAAGTTTCCTCTGTTTCTTTATCATATATCACAGTTGTGTCAAAACTATTGAGCATTTCTCTATCGATTTTCTGATCTGCCTGTCGTCCCACTTCCCGCTGCAAAATTTCCTCTTCTTCTACCGGATGATATTCAAAAAACGGGCTGGTTCGCACCACCGGAATCACCCATGAAAAATAACTGGTGGCAGATATTCGTTGAAAATATCCATTGTTGCCATTCCACATTTTTTCTGTGATTTTACCGGACAATACCAGTTTTTCTTTTGCCCGGGTCATTGCCACATAAAGGATTCGTAATTCTTCCGCCAAATCTTCCATATCATTAAATTGATTCAGAGCATGAGAAAATACCGTAGATTTCTTTGTGCCCTTCTGGCTGTCAACCACATCCGAGGCCATTCCCATATCTCCATTTACCACCACAAAATCCGTGTCATTTTTTCCCAGTTTTTTATGCATATTCGCCACAAAACAAACCGGAAATTCAAGACCTTTACTCTTGTGAATGGTCATAATCTGCACCACATCTTCCTTGTCCCCACTTAAGTTGACCTCACCAAAGTCCTCCTCCCTCTCTTTGATTCCTTTGATATAACGTACAAATTGGTACAACCCCTGATAAGATCCCTGGTCAAATTCCCTTGCCATCTGCAAAAGCAGCTCTACATTGGCCTTTCGCTGCATTCCATTGCCCATGGTTTCAATGAAATACAATAAATTGGTATCCTCTAAAATCTCCTCCAACATTTGTGCCACCGGGGTGTAGGAGATTTTCTCCCGCCATTTTTCCAATTGCTCTAAAAAGCACAAGACTTTTTCTTCCAGTGCTTCTTCTCCGCTATAATTGCACAGAGCATCATAAAATTGCATTTCATCACTGTTCCCCCGGATTTTAGCAAGTTCATCCTCCGTAAAATGTGCCACCGGGCCACGCATCACGGCTACCAGTGGGATGTCCTGTCGCGGATTATCAAGAACCGCCAAAAGGGAGACGATACAACGAATTTCCCTGGTATCAAAAAATCCGGTTTTAGTTTCCAAATGTGCCGGAATCCCATAAGCACTGAGGACATTCAGCAATTCCTGACCGCCACCCTTTACCGAGCGCATCAAAATGGCCATATCCCCGTACTTTGCCGGACGATAAGAGCCGTCCTCTTCCCGTACATACAGAGGGTTGGCTGAATTGACATAATCCTGAATCACCCCGGCGATGACATGCCACTCTGTAGCGGAATCTGCTGTGCTGTCCAGTCCATACACATCCACCTTGGTCGCATGACGTTTCGTAGTATCCGGATAGTCTGCTCCCAGATACAATCTTGCCTCTTTATCGTACTCCACGCCGCCAAAATCCGCTTTCATAATTTGCTCAAATACGGCATTGGCAGCATCCAGAACGATATCCCGGCTTCGAAAATTCTTTGTCAAAAACACAAGACGGTTCCTGCTTCCCTCCGCGGTGCTAAAAGCAGTCATTTTTTCCAAAAAAAGATCTGGTCTTGCCATTCGGAAACGATAGATGCTCTGCTTGATATCCCCCACCATAAAGCGGTTATTGTCGCGGGAAACACTACTCAGCAAAAGTTCCTGCACCAGATTGGAATCCTGGTATTCATCGATCATAATCTCATGGAACTGCTCTGAAAGCTCTTTGGCTGCCTGGGTGCGTCCAATCTCTCCCTGTTCATTTTTCGTCACAAGAATATCCAGTGCCATCTGCTCCAAATCATTGAAATCCACAATATTTTTCTCCCTTTTACCCTGCTGGTACCGCTCCATAAAAGACTGGGTCAAATCTAGAAAAACAAGCAATTTTCCCCGCATCTGCCTCAGGGTTTCCAAAAGCTGTTCTCTGTCCCCCCACAACAGTTTTTCCTGTATCCACACCAGTGTTTTCTTTACATTGGTGCGTCCCTCTTTAATGTATTCTTTTTTCCCCTCATCGCTGTCGGAATTTTTTTTGCCCGGCAATTTCCCGATGGCAATTCCATTTATTTTTCGGCGCAACTGAGAAAAAGAGGTGACTTCCTCAAAATTTTCAAAGAAATTTTTCTCTTCCTCTAACTTCTCCAGATATTCCTCCGGCCCATGGGGGGACAGGCACAAATCAACCCATTGCCGATACTGTTCTCCCATTCCCACCATCATTGCCCGCAAATACTCCATCATTTTTTGCATAAACATGGAATTTTCCAATTCTTCTTCCGTCTCACACAAGAGAAACTCCCTCATGCGCTGCAGAAAATCCTGTGGAAATGGTTCGCTCATGGCAAAATGATACAATTTTAGGATGATTTTTTCCATCTCCGTATCGCTTTTTATAAAACGGCTCATCTGTGCCATATCCATAAAATTCTCATCCGGATTGGTATATTTCCCTTCCAGAACTTCTGCCAGAGCATCGGATTTTACCATATTGAGTTCGCTGTCATTGGCCACGCGATAGCTTGGGTCCACTCCGGTTTGATGAAAATAATTCTGTATTACATAGCCACAAAAACTATGTATGGTAGAGATTTGTGTGACAGGAAGAAGCATAATCTGTCGCTGCAAATGCTCATTCTCCGGTTCTTTCTCCAGTCTCTTTTCCAGGGCTTCCTGCAATTTTTCCTTCATTTGGGCAGCCGCAAGCCTGGTAAATGTCACGATGACAAATTCATCCACATTCACCGGATGTTCTTTATCCGTCACCTGGGCAAGAATCCGTTCGATTAAAACAGCCGTCTTTCCTGAACCGGCTGCTGCCGACACCAGAATGTTACAACCGCGCAAATCAATGACCTGCTTTTGTTCCTCTGTCCATTTCATGCCTTATTCCTCCTCGTCTGACTGTTTTAAAAATTGAAGCAACGCAGCTTTGTCTATGCCCTCCAGCACATTTTCCACTTCCTGCCGGTTGTTTTTTTCGATGCCGCAAATATCTTTCATCCCACAGTAATCACATCCACTTTTGGTATTCAGGCGATAAGGATGTATGCGGATATTTCCCTCCAAAATCTCTTTTCCGTTTTGATGCACAAGGTCTTTCACATGAGCAATCAGTTTTTCCCACATTTCATCTGAAAAAACATTGGTCCCCACGGCAAATGTACCGTCTTTTTTTGTTTTCACCGGATAGCAAAGCGACTTTACGGAGGAATTCAATTCTCCGTGGCTGCCAAGTTCAGCATCCAGTTTTTCCAAAATCTCCGTCTTTTCATTGACATATCCCTTGCAGGAATATTTGCTCAGTAAACTTCTCTCAAAGTCAATCTCGTCAACTTCTCCCTCTGTCTCAATTTGCACCTGGGGGTCCTGAACATGAAAATACAGCATTCCCGCCGGCTCCACGTTTTTGTCCGGATGATGTTTTTTCTCTGCCTCCATAGCTGAGTCCAGATACAAAATCAATTGCAATTGCAGGCCATAATATACGGATTCCAGCGACAAATCCACATTTCCCGTCTTATAGTCCACAACTTTTACATAGATATTTTCTTCATCTTCATACACATCCACCCGGTCAATCACTCCACGAAATTTCATGTGCGTGCCTGTTCCCAGTTCTTCTTCATAAGAATAATATTTTTCCCCGTATTTTTGCCTGAATGCACCATGACGCAACTGCTCCGAAATCGCCCAAGCAGTGCGTTTCATCATATGAAGGATACGGCGTCGCATAAATGCGATTCGGTTGGACTGGGAAAAGATAACATCTCGATACCCCTCCACTACACGATTTACACAAGTTTCTACCAATTGGTCGCTTTCTTCCCGGCTCAGGGTCTGCCATGTAAGATTTTTTCCCCGGATAGCATCATCCATATCCTTTAAGACATGGTGAACCACATTTCCAAAATCCGGGGCTTCTACCGTATATTCTTCTCTTTCCCGAAGTCTCAGGCCATACATCAGATAGTAGGAAAACGGACATTTGGCATAGGTTTCCAGCCTTGTAATGCTCTCCTTTAATTCATTGCCATATAAGATTTCCAATGCCTCTTCCGACAATTTTGTCTCTTTCTTTGCCTTTTGGTGAAAGTCCAGGGCCTCTTTGAGCCACTTTCCTTCCTTCCGGGTGGCATAGTATTTCCAGATTTCCCACCAGCGTTTTGCCTCTTCTCCCTCAGCATAAGTTTCCTTTGTCAGGCCATCAATGAGATATCCAAGACCACGGTCTGTCCCCAGACTGCTTTTTACATCCCTTTCCGTTTCTTTGTCCACAAGACGAAGATGGGGAAATATTTTCTGTATTTTCCCTAAAATATAGGAAGCCTGACGCTTGGTTCCGTCCGCTGCTGCCCGACTGTATGTAAAAATCAATTTTTCCGATGGTTTTGTAAAATTGATATAGAGGTAATACAAATCATTGACCACTTTTTGGTTCCCGGTGGGAGCAAGAGGAATCCCCAGTTTTTCCATCTGATGGCGCTCCCGATGGTTGACAATTCCCGGTGGTTGCATGGCAGCCGGCACAAAGTCATCGCTAAATCCCATAAAAAACAATACTTTAATATCTTTCAGACGGGTTCTCTCGATATCTCCCACCATAACCTGATGTTTTTTCGGTGGGACAAAACCTACCAGCCCCTCGGAGATACCCGCTGACAAAATTTGCTGAAATTCCTCCAGGGAAACCACTTCATCCCCCAGCAATTCCATCATTTCATCCAGCAGATTCATCACTACTTTGTATACATTTTTATATTCCTTCGCCAATATCTCCTGACCTTCTTCGGAAAACCGCTGGCTTCTGGAAAGAAGACGGTCATAAACCTCCTGACTCACCAAAAAATCATATAGCGCCCGGATGAACACTTCCACCCTTTTCTTCCCACCCCGGAGAAGTTCAAAAAAAGGCCGCAGGCAATCGACTACTTTCTGCCGGATTTCATTGATTTCATCCAGAGGATAATCCTTTTCACGGGCGCGCCATGGACGCAGCCAGGCAGAAAATCCTCGTTTCCCTGTGGCCAATACATAATTTTCCAGCAAATCCGTCTCCTGTCTTGTCAGAGGCGACAGGCCGCAGCGCAGAAAACGAAACGTGCTTTTGGCATCCATATTTAGGCGATACATTTCCAGCACCGCCTGTATGTATTCGGCAATCCAATTGGCTCCGATATTTTTTTTGCTATCCAGAAAATAGCGAATTCCAAGGCGCTCAAACTCCTGTACAATCTCTTGTTCATACGAAGAAATAGAACCCGTTACTACCGCTATCTCCTCTTCCTGATATTGCCCCTCTGCCAACATCCACCAAATGGAGCGTGCCACATAGGCGGCTTCGTCAGCAGGCTTATTGCCAATGTAGAGCCACATATTTTCCGTGATGTTCTCCCATTTATCATAGGGATAACAAAAGAGGTTGTGCTCTAAAAAGGCCAATTCGCCTCCCTCCTGAAAACGATAGGGAGCTTTTCTTCCCTTCCGGGGCACCGTAACTTCTTTCACTTCCACCGGAATACGGTTTGCAATCCGGGTTAATGTCCGGATGGTAGTGGTGGCTATTTCAAATACAGGTCCCCTGCGTTTTGTCTCATCCGTGGTTACCGTTACCAACACACGGCGGCACAGGCGAAGCATTTTCTCCAGCAATTCATACTGGGTAGGGGTAAACCCGGTAAATCCGTCCAGACAAACCACTGCATCCCGGATACCGTCCATCCGGTCTATGACGCTGGTCAATTGACAAATTAATTCTTCTGCCATTTGATACGTGTCTCCCATTTTTTCCCTGAAGCAGTCATGAATCAAATGGATGTCCTGAAATTTGGCTCCCAGTGTCTCCATTTTTTCAAATTGCTCTTCCTCCCGAATTCCGTACTGTTCCAATTCACACAAAAAGGATTTGCATTCGTCCAAAAATCCCGGGCGGTCTATCCCTTTATTAAAATATTGCAGGTTCTGTTTTTGTTCGGAAAATATTTTCCGCAAAAGCATGGTCTTTCCCATGTCTTCTAAAATTGTTTTTTCCAATGCCGGAAATTGTTCAAAGGCACGAAATGCCAGACGGTGAAAGCTCAGAATGTCAATATTTAATATTCCTTTCCCACCACTGATTTCTACCAGCGTTTTCTGCGTTTCCAAAGTAAACTGGTCCGGTACCAAAATCAGATATTTTTGTGCGGGATGTTTTGCCGCTTCTTCACATATACGCTCATAAAGCCAGGTACTTTTTCCACTTCCTGCACATCCACATATAAATTCAAGTCCCATAAGTTGCTCTCTCCCTTGCATATTTTTACCAACTGCTGCATATGATTTAGTAAGATGGAATCCCACTCCAATCGAAGGAGGTATTATCCACATGTCAAAAACAAAAATAATCGTACTTCAAATGAAAGAATTAGTATATACCGGTATTTTTGTAGGCCTTGGCATCCTGCTTATTGTCCTGCTCTTTGTCATGTTTTATCCGAAAAAAGAAAAGTCTTCTGACATGGCGGAAAATGTGACAGCGGAAACCGTTACCTATATCCCCGGCATCTATAATTCGGAGTTGACATTGGGCGAAAATGTCCTAAATCTGGAAGTCATCGTGGACGAAGACCAGATTAAATCCGTTTCTTTTGTCAATCTGGACGACACCGTCACCACCATGTATCCCTTGGTTAAACCCTCTTTAGAATCCATCGAAAAGGAGCTTATCGCCGGTACTCCCATCGATGAAATTCCGATTCAGGAAAAAAGCAAATATACCCAGTCCATGCTCTTAGATGGCATCAAAGCCGCCCTGTCCAAGGCGGTTGTGGAAGAATGAGCATCAATCCCATCCTTCTTTTTGAGGAATCGTTGCTAAATCTTCTTTCCAAAGAGCATCGGAGGCATCGCTTGGCATACGCAAATCTCCCCGTGGTGACACAGCGACGCTTCCCACTTTGGGTCCATCCGGCAGACAGGATCGCTTAAACTGCTGACGGAAGAATCGATGAATAAAGGTAGAGAGCCAGCGATAAATGGTCTCCCCGGTATATTCTCCCCGGAACGTCATTTTTGCCATGCGATAAATTTTGGATGGCATGCATCCAAATCGAAGCATATGATACAGGAAAAAGTCATGCAATTCATAAGGTCCCACAAGTTCCTCGGTTTTCTGTGCAATCTCGCCTTCTTTTGGCGGCAACAGTTCCGGACTTACCGGGGTATCCAAAATATCGTACAATACTTCTTTCAAAGTTCCTTCTCCACTATTATCCGCAAAATATTGTACTAAAAAACGGACTAGCGTCTTTGGCACGGAACAATTTACGCCATACATGGACATATGATCTCCGTTATAGGTGGCCCATCCCAGGGCAAGTTCTGACATGTCGCCGGTTCCAATCACCAGTCCTCCGGTCTGATTGGCTATATTCATAAGAATCTGGGTCCGTTCTCTGGCCTGCCCATTTTCGTAAGTTACATCCTGTACTGCCGGGTCGTGTCCAATATCCTGAAAATGCTGCAACACCGCCTTTTCAATGGAAATCTCCCGCAGTGTGGTCCCCAGATTTTTTGCCAATTTCACCGCATTGTCATAGGTGCGGTTTGTGGTGCCAAAACACGGCATGGTCACACTGACAATCCCTTTTCGATCCAGTTTTAATGTATCAAATGCCCGTATGGTGACAAGAAGGGCAAGGGTGGAATCCAGACCACCGGACAAACCGATGACTGCACTTTTACAGCCGGTATGGCGCAGTCGTTTCACAAGTCCCGCTGCCTGAATATTCAATATTTCATCGCAACGCTCCTCACGATTTTCCCGGTCTGCCGGAACAAACGGGGTCTTCTCAAAGGTTCTGGTAAGTTCTGTCTCTCCCATGGTTTCAAAGGAAAATTGGTGAATGACATATCCTTCCTTTTCCGGCGACGGATACAAAGGAAAGGTTCCCATCCGTCTTCTTTCTGCCAACAATTTGCGACAATCAATCTCCGTGATGGCATCTTCCCCGGCAAATGCTTTATTTTCGGCCAGAAGTGTACCATTTTCTCCAATCAGATGATGCCCTCCATACACAAGATCCGTAGTGGATTCTCCCATGGCGGCATC
>JALEKC010000114.1 GCA_022769325.1 Eubacterium sp.
CGATGTGGTTCCTCTGGAAGTAAAAGCGGAAGAAAATCTGCGGTCAAAAAGTTTGAAAGCATTTGTGGATAAATTTCAACCTCGATGTGCTGTGCGGATATCTATGAGTGGCTATCGCAAACAGGATTGGCTTGTCAATATCCCTTTGTGGGCAGTAAGTGGACTGGAAGAAAACAACGTATAAAGAAGAATTTTTAATAAATAGTTGTATTTACCGGAATGATAAGTTATACTTTTTATGGAAATTTTTACCAAAGATAGAGTGGTTGAGAATCTGAATATCTCGGCAAGTCTTGATTTAAATGGGCATCAGCTCATTGTCAAAGGAAATTGAAGCTTGGGCTGAGTAGTGGATAAGATCCATATATAGATAATTCTTTGGGTGATTCGAAAACAATATGTAACATATTGCACATTAAACTATAAAAAGCACCTAACATGCAAAGTGTTGCATTTTATTAGTTTCTCTGATATAATATGCATAAATTGACATACTAATTTCCAGAGGGGCTGATTTCATGAAGACGACATATGAAGAAATAACTCGAAAATTTAAGGAATATAGAATTGATTATCCATTAACACAAAAAGAGCTCGCGGACAAAACAGGGGTATCATTGCGTAGTATTGCAAGGTTTGAAAGCGGAGAAGACATAACCCTATCTACTTTTATAAAATTGATGGGTGGACTTGATTTGACCGAGAATCTGGTAAATACAATCCCGGATCAAAGCCGGCGGCCGTCCGCTTTTTTATATAAAGAGAAAAAGCGGCAGAGAGCAGTACCGAAAAAGCAGCGTGGAAAAAACAACAAGAAATTTAAATGGGGGGATGAAGAATGATAAATACTGCAGAAGTAGTTTTGTGGGGGACGCGAATTGGAATCATACATTTAGATGAGAGTAAACCGTATATTGCTTTTGAGTACGACGCGGATTTTATTGAAAGTGGGATTGAAGTATCACCACTTAATATGCCATTGTCAAATCGGGTGTATGAATTTCCCGAATTGGTTGGACCAGCATTTCATGGAGCTCCTGGGTTGATTGCGGATTCGTTGCCGGACAAATTTGGAAACAAGATAATAGAGAGATGGTTGGCTGAACAAGGAAAATCAATTGGCGATTTTAATACCATTGATCGCCTGTGCTATACAGGAAAGCGAGGAATGGGAGCATTGGAATATGTCCCTGCACAGGAGTGGAATGATTCCATTATTGAAGATGTAAATATAAGTAAGATGGTAAGTTTTGCCAGTATGGTTTTGTCGGATCAAAAAAAGGAGCATTTGAGTGCGCAAGAGGAAATCGGATACAGTCAATTAGTGCAACTTGGAACATCGGCAGGAGGAGCTAGAGCGAAAGCATTAATTGCTTGGAACGAACAAACAAAACAAATAAAAAGTGGGCAGATTGATGCAGGAAATGGATTTGAATATTGGTTGATGAAATTTGATGGGGTAAAAAAGAATGGAGATCATAATTTGGAGGATTCCATGGAGTATACTTTGATTGAGTATGCGTACTATCTTATGGCAAAAGATTGCAAAATTCAAATGAATGAATGCAGAATTTTTGAAAGTGATGGGAAGCATCATTTTATGACAAAACGATTTGATCGTAGCGGGAGTAAAAAAATTCATATGCAGACATTGGGGGCACTGGCACACATAGATTATAATGTTCCTGGTGTTTGTAGTTACGAGCAAGCAGTTTATTATATGAAAAAGATGGGCCTTTTCCAAATAGAAATGGAGCAACTATTTCGAAGAATGGTATTTAATGTTATTTTTGTTAATCAAGATGACCATGTTAAAAATATTTCGTTTTTAATGGATAGAGAGGGGAAATGGAGTTTGTCACCAGCCTACGATATAACTTTTTCCTACAATTTAGAGAATACATGGTTGAAAGCACATCAAATGCTTGTTAACGGAAAGAATAAAAATATAAAATATCAAGATCTTATTGCTTCAGGAGAAAATATGGGGTTAAACAAAAAAAAGAGCAATGCAATTATTTGTCAAGTTGAAGAAATAGCAAATCATGCAAAAGAGTATTTTGATAAGGTAAATATAAAAGAACAGACGGC
>JALEKC010000178.1 GCA_022769325.1 Eubacterium sp.
AAGCAAAGAAGAAGGCGAAGGCTGGAAAAACATATAATGTTGTGTTAAAATACAAGAAGGGCAAAAAACAAGTGAAAAAAATTGTCAAAGTGAAAGTTAAATAATTTGCTGTTAGACAGTTATATGGCTGCACATTTCAGACGAATGTGCAGCCCTGTTAAAAGGAGATAGAGATGAGATTTATAAAGCGAAACCTGAAATATATTTTGCCGGCTTTGATTGTCTTTTTTGTGATTGTGGCGGCGATTGCCAATACTTCCATTCATGGGGTGGAAAAAGAGCAAAAAAAGGCGATGGAAGCGTTGAATCCAGTGGAAATTGGAGAAGAAGAAATACTTACCCAGCGAGAAACAGCCATTGAATCCGGGACTGTGGAAACGGAAATAATGCTGGAAAAAAAGGAGCAAACCAATCATAAAGATAAAGTGACCAGGGAAGATAAAAAAGAAGGCGAAGAAGAGACAAAGGGGAATGAAGAGGGACAGCAAAAAGAAGGACAGCAAAAAGAGGATTCAAAGAAGGTTAAAGAAACGAAGACCAAGATAACAAAAGAAACCATTGCAAAGCAAAAAGAACAGGAAGCGAAAGAAAAAACAGAGTATCCCAAGGTTGTAATAACCGTTCCGAAAAACGAAGATTTGCGCCAGGAGGATTCCTCGGGCTCGGAAGACCAGCAGGGAGAAGAAGAGGGAGAGCGAAAGATAAGTGATGGAAAGGACGAGGGAAAAGATAAGTATCAGACAGAACCGGTGCCTTCCGGGAAGCCTCTTCCGGTAAACCAGGAAGAACAAAAAGTGGAGGACGAGGAAGGGTTTTATGTAACCATTTCCATTGATTGCCTGACGGTTTTACAAAATATGGATAATCTAGAAAAAGGGAAAGATAAGTATGTGGGGGATGGATGGATTTTAAAGACCACAAAAGTGCGATGCAAAAAAGGACAGACGGTTTATGATATATTGGAGCAGGTTTGCAAGGCCTATTCCATACAGTTAGAAAGTTCTTTTACTCCGTTGTATGGCTCCCATTACATCGAAGGAATTGGAAATTTGTATGAGCTTGATTGTGGGAACCTTTCCGGATGGATGTATAATGTGGACGGCTGGTATCCGAATTACGGATGTTCCCGCTATGTGCTAAAGGCGGGAGAGGCCATTCAGTGGCGATATTCCTGCAATGGACTGGGGGCAGATTTGGGAAGTGATTTTATGAGTGGAGGAAATAAATGAGACATCCTTTGGTAGAATTTATCAAATTTGCCACCGTTATTATTCTTTTGTGTTTGACAAGAAATCCGTTTGTCATAGGTTTTTTTCTTGTATTAGAATTTGCCCTTGCCCCTTCCTTCAGAAGTGTTTTGGCTCTCGTGGGAACGGTGGCATTGTCGGTGGTAATCAATGCTCTCGTGAACCACCAGGGGGAAACCTACCTTTTTTATCTCAATGATAACGTTGTGACGGCAGAATCCCTTGTTTATGGCTTGTTTGTGGGGGGGCAGCTGTGGCTTTTATGCCGTTGGACCTATCGGATGGGAAAAGCCATGACGTCAGAAAAAATGGTAATTGTATTGAAATATATTTTCCCACCGGCAGCGTTGGTTTTGTCCATGGCAATCCGTTCCGTGAATCGTTATACGGACAAATTAGTAGAAATCTATCATTACCAGATGGCCATGGAACCCAAACGTGGTATTTGGAACCGCATGATTGCAGCGATACGGGCCATTTCAATTTTGATAAATTGGGCCCTGGAAAATGGCCTGGAAATAGCAGATGCTATGGAATGTCGGGCTTATGGACGAAAACGGAGGACAAGTTATACTCCTTTTCGCCTGCTGCCGGTGGATGTTTTCCAAATCATTGGTTTTCTCCTGCTTTTGATGGCACAGCGATGGACAGAACCCTTTACCATATTGATTCCCCGGATAGAGATTCATTTTGGAGCAATTTCTACGGGGATAATGCTGTTATTGTGCCTGTTAATCTGGCAGCAGACAGAAAGAGAGGAAAAATGATACAGATAGAAATTGAGGAAAAAAGGATTGGGAAGCAAACAATTCTTTCTTCCCTAGATTTGCATATAAAGGAAGGCATTACTTTGATTATGGGGCCTTCCGGTTCGGGAAAAACCACACTGCTTCGAGAAATGATTCCCCGGATAAATCGTGTGGGAACCATGGAAGGAACCGTTACCTATCGTGGGATTTCCGTGGATGAAGTGGAAGCTGGGACAATTGGTTATGTGGGACAAAATCCGGATAATCAGCTGGTATGTGACAAGGTGTGGCATGAATTGGCTTTTGGGTTGGAAAACCTTGCCATGCCCCCGAAAACCATTCGAAATCGTGTGGCAGAGATAGCTACTTATTTTGGTATTGAGAACTGGTTTCACAAAAATGTGACAGAATTGTCGGGAGGTCAAAAGCAGAAATTGGCTTTGGCGTCGGTTATATGCATGGACCCGGAAGTGATTATATTAGATGAGCCTACTTCCCAGCTGGATCCTATTTCCGCCCGGGTATTTTGGGAGATGGTTGTACGGGTAAAAGAAGAAATGGGCATTTCTTTTGTCATTGTGGAGCATGACAGTGAATATATATATGAAAAAGCGGACGATATTGTATGGTTGAAGGCAGGAAAAATGGCTGAAACCCAAAGACGCTTCTTGCCATGGAAAAGACGGATACTGAATGAACCTACCCAATCCCTTGCGAGGGTCAATCAACAGGTAAAAGAAATGGCAGATGCTGCAGATATCCAACCACAGTTACGACAAACTGAAATCTGGCAGAAAGTGAGAAACATACGAAAGACTTATGGAGAAGAAATGGTATTGAACATTCCACAAGTTACCGTGACAAAGGGAATCAATTGCTGGATAGGCCCCAATGGCGCCGGAAAGACAACGCTTGGAAAAATGTTCAGTGGTTATTTTGGGAAAAAAATGATACCAAATTGTGTGATGATGCCCCAGGATGTTTTGACTGTTTTTACGAAAGATACGGTAAGGGACGAGCTGGAGACGGAGAATGATATTTCGGAAAGAATCGAGGAGCTGATTGCGCCTATTGCCGGGAAAAATCCATTGGATTGCTCGGGAGGAGAGCAGCATCTTACTGCCGCATTGAAGTTTTTGATGAAACGGGCAGAGGTGGTTATTTTGGACGAGCCAACCAAAGGAATGGACCCTTTGATGAAAGATGAATTCCAGAAAGTTTTGGAAATGTTTCGCAGGGACAAAGTGATTATTCTTATTACCCACGATATTGATTTTGTAGGAGAAGTGGCGGACCATGTCGTTTTCTTATTTGAGGGAGATGTGGCAAGTGAAGGTGAGCCACACGAAGTACTGATGCAGAATCTGGTATATAAACCACAAATCAGCACAGTATTTGACTGTATTTGTACGAAGGAGATGGAAGATGCGGGATTGGTTGTGTAGCCATTATTATGTACTATGCGTGGCATTGATTATGACTGGATTTGTGGGATTTATCCTCTATCTGGCCAGGCGGGTTCGCTTGAAAGATATGATAATGATTACCGTATTATCAGCGATTATCGCCATTTCCCGGGGAGTATTTTTTTGGCTCCCTCAATTTAAACCAGTGTCAGCCCTGGTACTTGTTGCCGGAAGCTGCTTTGGCAGCGTGCCGGGAATGCTCATTGGAATGCTTTCCGGTTTTTTGTCCAATTTTATGTTTTCCCAGGGACCCTGGACACCTTTCCAGATGCTTAGCTGGGGGCTGATAGGTGTTGTGGGGGGGTGGTGCCGGTCCATGAATGGAAAGATTCTTCCCATGATAATTGGTTTTGTGGTGACAGTTTTTGTATATGGTCCCATACTAAATATGGCATCCCTCTTACTGACTACCCCGGAACCTACGCTGGAAGGATTTCTAATGATGGAAGCCAGTGGTTTTTTCTTTGATGTGGTTCATGGCATCAGCACCGTTGTGTTTGTGTTTTTTGTCTGGAAGCCCATGCGCAAAAAACTGGTTCGAATGCAGGGAAAATATGGGATATGCAAGAGAAAAAAGAGATGAAAAATATGTAATATATTACAATACTGTGACATCACTTGACAAGAGTATGAAATCCTTTTATACTTCGTATTGTAGGTTTTTTGAGAAGCCTTAAATTGCTGCGAAATGGAGAAGAAAATGAATAAGAAAGTAAAAATAGGGATAATTATTACGGCGGCAGCGATTGCGGCAGTTTCCATATTGGTGATTGCGGCGCATGTATATTATGGAAGTCGTTGGTATGCCAATACCTGGATTGGAGAGCATGAATTATCCGGAATGAGATATGAAGAATCGGAGCAGTTGCTTCAGAAAGTATATGACAATTATCGATTGCAGATTAGAGGAAGAAATGACGGCAAACTTGTGATTGCCAAAAATGATATTTCTTATGAAGTGGATTTAAAACAAGCATTGCAAAAGCAATATGACAGTCAGCATGAGTCATTTTCTATTTTTACCATTGCCAAAAAGAAGACCATTGAGTTGCAGATGAACTCAACCTATGATGCTGCCAAATTGGAAAAGAGTTTAAAGAATTCTGAACTTTATAAAGGAAGCTCTACATATGCAATTAATGTTCCTAAGGATGCTAAAGTAGCATTTTCCGATGAAAAGAAGTGTCTGGTTATCCAGCCGGAAGAAAAGGGAAATGTGCTGCAATTTCAGCAACTTACCAAAGCTGTGGATGAGGCTTTGAAAGAGGGAAAAGAAAGCATTGATTTGTCGGTGGAGGAAGATTATCCGGAAGTATATGAAAGTCCCAAAATCTTCTCCGAGGATGAGCAATTAAAGAAAAAATTGGAGGATTGCAATCCTTATGTCATGCGTTGGGTATCCTGGAAAATCACCGATGGACGGACGGAAAAGGTGGGGCCGAAACTGATTTACTCATGGCTTCGTTATAAAAACGGGAAAGTGAGTTTTGACGAAGAAAAAATTTCCCAATGGGTAGAGAAGATGTGCCTTCGATACAAAACGGTCGGTGCCACCCGTACTTTTACCAATCATAATGGAAAAGAGATAAAGGTGTCTGGAGGAGATTATGGCTGGGCCATAAGTTATGAAGAGACTTTGAAGCAGTTGAAAAAAGCATTGAAAGAAAAAATGGATGTGGAACTTCAAAAGGCTTTTCAAGAGAATCCATCCAAAGAAAATCAGACGGCACTGACATTGAAAAGAAAAACAAAGTTTGCCAATACGGCTTTTCAGATGGATTTGGAAGATAAGACCAATGACTGGGATACAGAGAATTTCACCGAAATATCATTGAAGGACCAAAAAGTATACGTATGGCGTGATGGGAAAGTGGTATTTAAATGTGAGACCATATCCGGAAAACCGGTGGAAGGAAGGCAGACCCGAACCGGAATGTATTTTATCAAAGAACATCAGCCCTATCGTGTGCTGGTGGGAGACGATTACCGGACTCCGGTTACAAACTGGGTTCGTATTATGTGGACCGGAACCGGATTTCACGCTGCTCCATGGCAGCCTTGGAG
>JALEKC010000181.1 GCA_022769325.1 Eubacterium sp.
TACCACAAAGTTCATCGCAGATTGTTTCATACTCCTTTGCATAGATACTGCCCTTTGCCCAGATGAAATCAAAATCATGTTTCATGGAGAAATCATTGAGTTTGATTTCTCTGAGGCTGTGGCGGGCAAGTTCGTCCTTGACGGCAATTTTGTACAAAAAAGAGATGCCGCAGTCTTTTTTTAATAACTCAATGATGGTATGCATATTTTCCACCTGAGTGTAGTGGATAAAATCCGAAATTTTCATATCTTTCAGAGAAAGATTGCGTTCCAGGATATTGCGGGTTCCCGAGCCATTTTCGCGGATTAGAAGGCGCTCGGGAAGGAGGTCTCGAAGCTGTGTTGGATTGCCACATTGAAATTGGTGGGAAGCAGCACAGACAGCGATATAGTCTTCGGTAATATATTTTCTGTGGTCATACTCATCTTTCGGATAGTACCCTTCTACCAGAGCAAAACGGATTTTCCCATCGTCCAGCAATTGCAGGAGCTGGGCAGTGTTGCCATAGTGGAGCTGGACATTGGTGTCCGGATGAACTTTCAAAAAAGAAGCCAAAGCATCTGAAATCGCATATTCTCCAATGGTCATCGTGACACCCAAAGATAGAGTTCGGATGGAAATGCTATCTTCTTGTAACTCCTTTTTCAGATTTGCTTCCACATTATTCATCATAGTCAGACGGTTGTGTAAAAGTTTTCCGGAAGAGGTCAAAGTAAGCTGTCGACTTTGGTAAGTAAAAAGAGTAGTCTTATAATATTCTTCCAAAAAATGTATATGTTGTGAGACCGTGGGCTGTGTAATATGCAATTCTTCAGCAGCTTTTGTAAAATTCATCGTCTTGCAGACGGTAAGAAAAGTGGTAATTCGAAAATCCAGCATGAAAACTCCTCCGTTTTATCCATAAAAAATATTTATGTATCTATAAAATTATATAATTTTTTAAAATGATTTTCAAGTGGTATAATTCATATGGTTGGGAACAATGAAAGAAAAGAGGTAGTTGAATATGAACTTTTTAAAAACAAATGGAAAAGGTATCTTGGTATGTCTTGCAATTGCAGTACCTTCCTGGATTTTGGGAAAGATATTTCCGATTATCGGAGGAGCGATTTTCGCCATTCTTGCAGGTATGATTGTCACACTGATTTGGAAGAAAAAAGACAGTGCGCAGGCGGGAATCAAGTGGACATCCAAAATGCTTTTGCAGACAGCAGTGGTTCTTTTGGGATTTGGTATGAATCTTGGGGTGATACTGCAAACCGGAAAACAGTCTTTGCCGATTATTGTATGTACCATCGCCACATCTTTAATTTTGGCATGGGTACTTCATAAAGTAATGCATATTGAATCCAATATATCGACTTTGGTCGGTGTAGGTTCTTCTATCTGCGGAGGCTCTGCTATCGCAGCTACAGCACCGGTTATCGATGCCGATGACGATGAAGTGGCACAGGCAATTTCTGTTATCTTTTTCTTTAATGTATTGGCTGCAATTATCTTCCCGATATTGGGAAATACCATTGGAATGAGTACCACCAGCGGGGATGCCTTTGGTATCTTTGCCGGTACGGCAGTAAATGATACGTCTTCTGTTACGGCGGCTGCTTCCACCTGGGACAGCATGTGGAAACTTGGCAGTGAGACGCTGAATAAAGCGGTAACGGTAAAATTGACGAGAACGTTGGCCATCATTCCGATTACGCTGGTGCTGGCGCTGGTACGCGGAAGAAAGGCGAAAAAAGAGGGCAATGCCGGTGAAAATAATTTCAGTTTTAAACGCGCATTTCCGGTATTTATCTTATTCTTCTTGCTGGCGGCTGTTGTAACCACCATCTGTCTCCATTTTGGAGTGCCGGAAAAGGTATTTGCGCCATTGAAAGAATTGTCAAAATTCTTTATCGTAATGGCCATGGCAGCCATTGGATTAAATAGTAATATTGTAAAATTGATTAAAACCGGTGGGAAACCGATATTGCTGGGAGCTTGCTGCTGGATTGGCATTACCATTGTGAGTCTGTTTATGCAACATATGATGCATCTCTGGTAAAAGTAAAGACAGGAAAACTGCATAAAATTGGTGGCTTTGGGTTAATCTATCTGTAAAAAGAAATGAGGACCCAAGGAGATGATAGGATGAATCAGAGAAAAGTGGCGATTATCGGATGCGGATTTGTAGGCGCAGCGACGGCATTTACCTTGATGCAGAGTAAACTGTTTTCTGAGATGGTGCTATTGGATGCCAATTTTGATAAAGCGGACGGCGAGGCCAAGGACATTGCTCACGGTGTACCTTTTGCCGGACCCATGAAAATATATGCCGGGGATTATGATGATATTGCGGATGCCGCCATCGTCATTGTGACAGCCGGAGCGAACCAAAAACCGGGAGAAACGAGACTGGATTTGGTTCATAAAAATGTGGAAATCTATCGCAAAATTATGCCGGAGATTTCCCGGAGAGGTTTTCCGGGTATTCTTTTGATTGTATCGAATCCGGTGGATATCTTGACCTACGTGGCGGCGAAACTAAGCGGTCTGCCTCAGGAACGGGTAATTGGCTCGGGAACTGTTTTGGATACGGCAAGGCTCAAATATGAACTGGGAAGGCATCTGAGTGTGGACAGCCGCAGTGTGCATTCTTTTATTATCGGGGAGCATGGAGACAGTGAGATTGTGGCATGGAGCAGTACCAATGTGTCTGGGATTCCGGTACATGAGTTTTGCGAAATGCGGGGATTTTATAATCATGAAAATGCCATGGAGGAGATTGCAGGGCGTGTGAAAAACAGTGCCTATGAAATTATTGAGAAAAAACAGGCGACGTATTATGGCATAGCCATGTCCGTAAAGCGAATTTGTGAATGCATCATCCGGGATGAAAAGTCCATTTTGCCGATATCTACCGTATTGCAGGGGGCGTATGGGATTGAAGATGTGGCCCTTAGTATGCCCACGGTGGTTGGATTTGATGGTGTAGAGACCCATGTTCCAATTTCTCTTGATAAAGAAGAAAGAGAAAAATTAGAACAATCGGTGTCGACACTGAAAGAGTTTATAAAAGAACTTTGATTTGTAAACTTTTTCCATCCAAACTTTCGGCATGAATGGTTCCTTTGTGATTTTCCACAATGGAACGGGCGATAGAAAGACCGATTCCGGACCCTCCCGTGGAAGAATTTCGGGAAGAATCGCTTCGGTAAAAGCGCTCCAGTAAAATGTCCTGTGACCCCTTGCTAAGTCCTTCACAAGGATTGGAAATGGTAAAACTCACATGTTTTCCATGTTTAGTCAATGCCATGGAAATGGTGGATTCCGGAAGGGAATATTTCAGGGCATTGTCGATTAGTAAACAAAAGAGTTGACGAATCTGATTTTCGTCACCGATAAAAAATAAATCTTCGCAGCATTGGAGTTCCAATGTACGTTTTGTGGACGTTGCCACAGGGATAAATAAGTCGATGGTTTCCTTCAATACCAAAGTAAAGGAAAATCGTGATTTTTGCAATAGCCCCTGTGCTTCGTCCATTTTTGCCAATGTGGTAAATTGTTTTACCATATTAGTTAGACGATTTACTTGATTTCTCGTGCTGTCCAGCCATTTAGATGACCCTATTTCCATCTCTAAAACTTCTGTATTTGCATCGATGATAGTGAGAGGAGTCTTTAATTCATGCCCGGCATCTGTGAGAAATTGTTTTTGTTTTTTATAGCTTTCTTCCACCGGACGCAAAATCAGTTTTGAAAAAATACATAGTAGTAAAAAGACGGAAAACAATCCGGCTACGGAAATTGCGATACTGGTAATCAGTGAGTCACGAAACGTATTCAATTCTTTTTCGGCATCGATAAAGATGCACAAAACCCGGTCCCCGTTTTTGACGGTGCGATAGCGGTAAATATCCAAAAACCCGGTATCTGGAGCCGAGGGATATACTTTGGCAGCATAGATACGTGCCTGTTTGGCATCCACCGCGGAAATATGACCCACAGAGGTAGAGTAAATGGTGCCGGAAGCATCGTAGCGTACGGTAAAATAACGAGTTTGATAAGGGGTTTCTTCCGATATGCTTTTTGGTGGTTCCGGCACTTTATTATGGATTCCCGGAGTCCCGCCGTCTTCCGACGGCTCCAGGGAATTATCAGAATTTTCCTCGGGTTCTTCCGGGGATTCATAAAAGCTTCCATTTCCTATCTCCAGTATTTTTGTGATTTCATCCAAGCCCTTCCCCATTTTTTGATAATTCAAATAATTTAGGGCAACCACAATGATGGAAAGTACTAAAAATATGGAAAGCATGGCGATGGTAATAAAATTTCTGCGTATTTTCTTCATGGCTTCACCTCAATTTGGTAACCTTGATTGCGATGCGAACGAATTTGTACGTTCGCATCCAAGGTGGCAAATTTCTTTCGAAGATTCGAGATGTTTACCCATACTACATTGATTTCTGCATCGCTTTCATAACCCCAGACTTTTTGCATCAGATGTTCTGCAGAAAAGGTTTGATTGGGATAACTCATAAAGAGTTGTAATAGTTGAAATTCCTTACGATTCAAGCGGATTTTCCGGTCCCCGCAGCCAATCTCAAAGGAAGCACAGTCCAATGTGATATTTCCAAGAGAGAGTAAGGAACTGGAGGCATCGGTAACCCGTCTTGTGATGGCACGAACTCTGGCAAGCAATTCTTTCGTGGCAAATGGCTTTGTCAGATAATCGTCGGCACCAAGATCAAGACCGGTCACACGATCGTCTACATCGCTTCTGGCAGTGAGCATCAAAACCGGTACCGTATTTCCGGCGGTCCGCAGTGCTTTCAGAACTTCGAATCCATCCATGCCTGGCATCATGACATCCAAAATTACGCCGTCATAATGTTCGACTTGAAGATAATCCAAGGCATCTGTGCCTGTATATACGGCATCTACCAAATAATTGCTATGTGTCAAAATGACCGTTAGCGCATCGGATAATTCACGCTCATCTTCTGCCAATAAAAGTTTCATAAAGAACCTCCCGTACAAAAATGTTTCTGCTTATTACATCGGAAAAATGCAACATTTTCTAAAGATAGGATGGGGGATTAGCGCCCCCCAAAACTAGGGCGTCCACCGCATAGATGGTAGTACCTGCTTTAATTCCCTTGTAACTGCCGTCAGTCGTGGTATAATCGGCATTTTTCGTGGTTACGGATAAGGAAATCGGGTTCAGATACAAGGTACGATAAGCACGAATGGCATCCCTATTTCTGAGATAAAGGTATAGGTTCCTTCATCTGATTCCGTATTGCCTAGCTCTGCCAATGTGGCATCCACTGCCACATCGGTTTTATCTAACGTTGTCTTGAAACTGTCGCCATCGGAATGAATGTCCAATTTGGCGTTTTTTGTATATAATCCAAGCTTTCCGGTAATTTCATTGTGGCCACATGGGGTACTGTCCGGACCGCTGACAGCACGAGTGGCATCCAGAAGCTTGAGTGAATCGGTGCATTTGATTCCATTTCCATTGGTAGAAAGAAAATTTAATACACCGTTTCCTTTAATGGTAAGAGGTGCCTTTTTGGCAAAGCCAACCGATGCCGGGCAGATAAGTGACAGCACCAATGCGGTGGCAACCATTTTTTTGCGTGATTCATGGTCTTCCCCTCCAAGTTTATTTTTTTCTAGTATAATATGGGAAAATAAAATAAACCTAAAAAAAACTTCCATCTTCTCCATAACGTGCTATAATGTATTAATACAAGGGTCAAAAAGTCATGCGTTTCATGCTTGCATGAA
>JALEKC010000018.1 GCA_022769325.1 Eubacterium sp.
AATACCGTCAGCAAGACTAATATTATTGATGGTTACGGATACTACAATAGATAAAAGTTTATCTATAGATGTTCAATCAACAAACAAAAGAATAAAGAATAAACAATTTGTGAATATTACATTTTCTGATGAGATATATAACATAATCGTTGAAATGGTTGAAAAAATACCGCACTATTCAGTGACAAAATATGTTATTGATTGTATTGAGTATCAGATAGATAATTTTTCAGAAATGCTATCTGCAAAAAATCATGATTTTACTACTCGTAGAAGAATTACAAATTCCAATGAAATTATGCGTACATATTCTGAGGAAACAAAAGAAAAGTATTCTATATATGTTCCTTTGGATAAATATATAGCTACTATTGAGGAGTACTCTGGAATAAAAAGTGGGTATATTAAAAAATATTACTTGGCAAAACAAATAAATAGTAATTTAAGTGAATACGGAGATAATGAACGAGAGATATTTGCAAACGTCACCGAATACAATAACTTCTAATTATGAAATAAAAAAATACCACAAACACTCTTTGAAATTTGTGGCATATATCTTTTATTGATGTTTTTTGCTTGTACTAGAAACGCATGACTTGTATGTCTAGCCATCGGACAAGCAGTTGAAAGGAGATAAGAACTATGAGAAAGAAAAATTTAGTAACAGCAGTATTAGTAGCAAGTATGTTGGTTGGCTCTTTAGGGGTAACATCTACCCCAGCCGATGCCAAAAGCAAAATCAAACTCAGTACCACAAGAGTATCATTAAATGGTGGAGCATCCAAGACCATTAAAATCAAAGGCACTAAGAAGAAAGTTAAGTGGTCTGTGGTATCAGGTAAGAAGAACATCAAACTCAAGAACAAGAAGAAAACCAGTGTTAAGATAGTCGGTGTAAAAAGGGGTACAGCCAAAGTTCAGGCGAAGTTAGGCAAGAAGAAATATATTTGCCGAGTAACCGTAAGAAAGTCAACCCCAGCAAAGACAATCACAATCACAACAGCCGACACCCAGACAGCAGAAGTCGTTCATAACGCCCTCAACACAGGCAAGGCAGTTAACCTCAAGGTGAAAGGCTCAAAGTCCTCAGCTGGTAATCTGATGAGTCAGTTATCAAAGGCAGTTGGGAAGTACAATGGTTATGGTGTTGTTATTCAGCGTTCATCCAGTAAGCGTACTGCAACATCAACATATACGACATATAGTATTTCAAGCTACGATGCTCAGCTTTATAAGTACGGAGTTTTGCTCACAGCCGACATCGTGAACAACCTCAAATGGTGGTACTCACAGGAGTTATCAGAGCGTAAGAAATCACTTCAGAACGAGGAGACCAGCATAAAATCCAAGTACGCAGTCGGCTCTGATAACTACAAGACCATTTTCAAGGAGATAACAGGTATCCCCTATGACAACACTGTAAGTGTAAATGGTGGATACGCTTATAGTGCAGATTTAAACTATAAGGATGGTCAGACAGCCAAGCCAAAACAGCAGACATTATACTATGATAGCAGAATAAAATTAGATAACACTTGGTCACTTCCACAGGATTACTACTATATCACCTTTACTATCAATGGTAAGCAGTACACATCAACAAGTGAATTAGGTTGGGAGTTAGACAGAACCAAGTACAATGAAGAGTCTGACTTAGACAACCCTGACAACTATTTCTTACATCATACCACAGAGGATGGTGTAGAGTCAAGAGTTTATTATAAAGACGTAACATTCCACTACGAACCACTCACAGTAGACACAGCCAAAGTAGAGAGTACCATCAACAGCAAAATCCAATCTGAGTTAGAGGCATACAAGACCTCAGTAAGATACGATGACTCAGTGGAGCCTATCCTCACCACCCCATTCTTAGAATTAAGTCAGGCTTACCAGATGTATTACATTTGTCAGGCATTCGGTGAGGGTGAGGTAAACGGTAAGGAAGATTGGACAGCATACGCATATGGCAAGGCAGCATCCATGAGGGGTGGAAAATATAGGGGTATGAAGAACCCAAAAGGACGTGTAGATGCAGGTGATGGTTTAAGTGGTGCTAAGGCAATGCTCAACCATAAGTGGATGGGTGTGTGTCAGGATTATACAAGAATGGAGATAACAATGTATAATCTCTTTGGTATAAAGAATACAGCGTATATATCTTGTAAAGGTTGTGACCATTCGTGGTCAGCCGTGATGGTAGTCAACTCCAGAGGTGAAAGGGCTTGGTTAAAGAACGACAGTGGTTCAACTAAGTCAGGTTACAAGACAGTACCTTATTGTAGTAAGCATGACAGTAAAGCCGAAAGAATTGATAACTTCGTAAACTAACATCAGCTAATCAGATACGGTTCGCAAAACCATATTTTCTCAATAAATATAAGGGGTACTTGACCAAGTCAGGTATCCCTTATAGTTTTGTCACAATATTTACTGCACCATAACCTCAAAATATAATATGCAAAGGGAAAAAATAACTGCTATATCCTTGACAGGATAACATCCTTTACAAAATCAGGTATAAACCAGATATTAGTAAGGTATGTGTAACAGACAAGAAACTGGAAGGTCTTATCTGAAAGCAAGTTATTGAGTTTATCTATCATGTTTCCAAGCATAGGATAACCCCTTTTTATATTACCTCATGAGTGGGTAGGACTCATGGGGTATTTTTATGGAAGCATAACCAACAATAAGGGGAATGTTCCAACAACAGATAATCGAAACATTCCCCTCTTCCACCACTGTTTTGCATTTATTCTATCACCCACAAGAACCGTTCTATATTGTTACTACCGCATGTACTGTACTTTTCGAAACCCCAAATTTCTTTGCCGTCTGCCTTACAGTCGCTCCATTTTCCACGATATAATTCGCAATTTCGACAGCACGCTCTTCGATATATGTTTTCAAAAAACTACCCCCTGTATCCTCGTTGATTCATTGTATGCAGGGGGTGTTGGGTTTATGATTGCAAAATCGCATTCTCGATTTTATACTTTTCTGCCAGATCCGCTATTGTTCCATCTTCATAAGATGCCTTAAGAAATTCATTTGCCTCCTCAGTCAAATCCGATTCCTTACGGAAACCGATACAAATCTTTTCGTTAATTAAGGAAATGTCAAACCCAAGATCATCAATGCTGCTGTCAAAATAGAATACGAAATCAAAATCGATAGATGAACGGTACGATTTTCCTCTTTTCCATACATAAAATATCCGCTTACTTTTCTCTCATCTGATAATCTACGTCCTCAGCTATCATAGACAACATGATTTCTGCGAACTCAGGATCAAACTGACTTCCCTTTCCCTTTCTCATTTCCTCACTGATGCACGCCTGTGGAAGCACATCACGATAACTTCTTCTGGAACTCATGGCATCATAAGCATCTGCAACGGCTATAATTCTTGCCTCCAATGGAATGTCTTCACCGAAAATACCGTCCGGATAACCCCTTCCATCATAGCGTTCATGGTGCCATCTGGCACCGGAAGTCAGCTTTGGATAGTCCGTAATATTTTTCAAAATATTTTCCCCCAGAACCGGATGTTCCTTAATAATTGCATACTCCTCATCTGTCAGTTTCGCCGGTTTGTTGATAATAGCATCGGGAATACCTATTTTCCCAACATCATGGAGCAGACCCATCATATAAATATCATCCTGCACTTCTTTGGAAAAACCTGCCCGTCTGGCAATTTCCTTGGAATAATCCGCCACCCTGGTAGAATGACCATTGGTATACGTGTCTTTTGCATCAATTGCACCAGACAAGGTTTTTACAATCTGCATGGACATCCTTTCCACTTTCAGATGCTGAGCAATCACTTCTTGGGTCTTTTTTTCCACTTCATATGATAAATCCGTCTGCAGACGTATCAGGTCAATCATATGTCTTACACGAATCAAAAGTACTTCCGGGACAAATGGTTTGCGAATAAAATCCACGGCTCCCGCCTTCAGTCCCTTTGACTCTGTAGTACTGTCATCATCCGCCGTCAGAAAAATAACCGGAATACCTGCTGTATCTTTATTTTCCCGTATAGCAGCAATGGTATCAAATCCATCCATCCCCGGCATATGTACATCAAGCAAAATAAGATCCGGTTTATTCTCTTTCAAAAATTCAATTGCACTCATCCCTGATTTTATGCAACTCACACGCATTTTTTCCTGACTTAAAATGCGACTTGCCATTTTTAAATTCGCGTTATCATCATCAATTACCAATATCCAATTATTCATGTCATTTCCTTTCCCTACTCTGAATCCAAAGGCACAAAAGCCCAAAACGTCAAACTAATCCCATATATATATGTTATTACATTATTTGACTTTTTTCAAGAATTTTCTGTATCCTGATAAATAATTTCTTTTCACAGCAAAACACCTTCCGTATACCGGAAAAACGGCAGACGAAAGGTAAATCTTTTATAATGGAAACAAAGGGGAAATGCCAGAAATACAACGAGGCAAGCAGTTTGTTGTACTGCTTGCCTCGCGATCAAGGGCTTATTAATTTTCCGACGACCCCTTTAAACATATCAATCTTATTTTCCACTTTTCTTTTTCTTTGAAATAACATCAAAGGCTACTGCTGCCAAGAGAACCAGTCCTTTCACTGCCTTCTGCCAGTTGGCATCAATTCCCATGATGGACATACCATTGTTGAGAACTCCCATGAAAATCGCTCCGATGACAACGCCGGGTACGGTTCCGATTCCCCCATAAGCCGAAGCACCACCGATAAAGCAGGCGCCGATGGCATCCATTTCATAGTTGGTTCCTGCCGTAGGAGCTGCCGAATTAAAACGGGCGATGCAGACCAGGGCTGCCACTGCGGAAAGAACTGCCATATTTACATAGGCGATGAAATAAACTCGATTGGTCTTTACACCGCTGAGCTTGGCTGCATTTTCATTACCGCCCACGGCATAATAATAGCGGCCGGAGACGGTTTTGGAAGTATAATAAGCATAAGCTGCCACAATGACTGCTAAAAGAATGAGAATGGTTGGCAGACCTTTGTAGTTGTACAATTTAATGCTGACAAACATAACAACCGCTGTAATAATAACACATCTTGCAATATCTCCATACAAATTGCTCTGTTGATAACCATTTTTCTTCGCTTTCATTCGCTTCCAGACCACGGAGGCAATATAGCCAATGCTAATCAGGATGCCGGCAACAAGAGCGGTGCCATATCCCGGTACAAAATTGTTGAACAATCCGATGTATTCATCCGGCATCGGCGAGATGGTCAGACCATCCAATACCAGCAATGCCACACCACGCCACAAAAGCATACCGGCAAGAGTTACGATAAACGGTGGGATGCGGACATAAGCAATCCAAAATGCCTGCCAGATACCAATGGCAAGACCTACCAGAAGGCCCACTGCAATGGCTACCCACATATTCACGCCGCCATTTACAATCAATTTACCCACGACAGCTCCCACCAGACAAACGATGGAACCCACGGACAAATCAATATTTCCACCGGTTAAAATACAAAGCAACATACCCACCGCAAGAATAACAACATACCCGTTTTGCGCAATTAAGTTTGTTATATTGGATGACAAGAGGAGGGCTCCATCTGTCATAAAAGTAAAGAAAATGGCAACGATGATTAAAGCAATCACCATGGTATTTTTCTTCAAAGCTTCTTTCACCTGATTCATTTCATTCACGCTCCTTTTCCTGATTTCATAATGTATGACATAATTTTTTCCTGTGTTGCTTCCCTTCCGTCCACTTCACCCACAATTTTTCCTTCATTCATGACATAAATACGGTCACTCATGCCAAGAACTTCCGGAAGTTCCGACGAAATGATAATAACGGATTTTCCTGCTGCCACCAGATCATTGATGATACAATAAATCTCATATTTGGCTCCCACATCTATTCCCCTTGTGGGTTCATCTAAAATCAAAACATCCGGGTCTGTAAGCATCCATTTGGCCAAAAGAACTTTCTGCTGATTGCCTCCACTTAAATTACCCACATTTTGATACACCGACGGTGCTTTCGTATGGAGTTTCTGCCGGTACTCTTCTGCCACCTGAACTTCCTTTAACTTATCAATGACACCATAATGACTGACTTTGTCCATCTTGGCAAGAGAAGTGTTGGTATAAATCGGATTGGTCAAAATTAACCCATTTCCTTTCCGGTCTTCCGTCACATAGGCCAGTTTGTGATCAATTGCCTGACGAACCGTCTTTAAATGCACCTCTTTGCCATTCATTAATAGTGTTCCGGAAATACCTGTTCCATAACTGTGGCCGAAAAGACTCATGGCCAGTTCCGTACGACCGGCTCCCATCAACCCGGAAATCCCCACTACTTCCCCACGACGCACATAGAATGAAACATCATCCACGACTTTCTTCGCCGGCGTCAATTGATGGTGAACCGTCCAGTTTTTCACTTCCATACAGACATCGCCGATTTTGACATTCTCTCTGGCAGGAAAACGATTGTCCAGTTCACGCCCCACCATCCCACGGATAATACGATTTTCACTAAAATCATCCACTGTTTTATCCATGGTTTCAATGGTGGAACCATCACGAATAACCGTAATCTTATCTGCTACATAAGAAATTTCATTTAACTTGTGAGAAATGATAATCGAGGTCATCCCCTGCTTTTTAAATTCCAGCATCAGCTCCAAAAGTGCTTGGGAATCCGATTCATTGAGAGAGGCTGTAGGCTCATCCAGAATCAGCAATTTTACCTCTTTAGCAAGTGCCTTAGCAATTTCCACCAGCTGTTGTTTTCCTACACCGATATCCTTTACCAGTGTGTGAGAATCCTCCTCCAAACCGACTTTTTTCATAAGTTCTTCAGCACGACCATGGGTCTTTGTCCAGTCAATGGCCATTTTCTTTCCCTGCTCATTGCCAAGAAACATATTTTCTGCAATAGACATATAGGGTACTAAGGCCAGTTCCTGGTGGATAATGACAATGCCCTTTTTCTCACTGTCTTTGATTTCCTTAAACTTACAAATTTCTCCGTCGTAAACAATGTCGCCTTCATAGCTTCCATAGGGATAGATTCCACTAAGTACATTCATCAAGGTAGATTTTCCGGCTCCGTTCTCACCCACCAGAGCATGAATCTCTCCTTTTTTTACCTTCAAATTTACATTGTCAAGTGCCTTTACACCGGGAAATGTTTTCGTGATTCCATTCATTTCCAAAATATACTCTGCCATCCATTACCCCTCCTTACTTCAAATCTTTCTCGCTATAATATCCCGAGTCAATCAATAATTCCTTGTAGTTGTCCGCATCGGCAAATACCGGCTGGCAAAGGTAGGTTGGCACGATACCTTTTCCGTTGTCATAACTTTCCCGGTCATTCACCGGTACTTCTTTTCCTTCCAGAATCGCCTCCACCATTTCCACAACTTTGGAAGCCAATTGTCTGGTGTCCTTAAAAATCGACATGGACTGCTTGCCGGCGATGATATTTTTCACCGATGGAATGTCACAGTCCTGACCGGTTAAAATCGGAAAATCTCCCTTGTAAGAGGCCACCAGGGCATTGGTAATTCCATTCGCCACCGAGTCATTGGAGGACAATACCGCATCCAGTTTCGTTCCATCCTGATAATACGCAGCCAGGATATTTTCCATTCTCTTCTGAGCTTCCTCTGTGGACCAGTTTGCCGTAGCACATTCTGCCAGAGTAGTGGAACCCGAACGCACCACCAGCTTACCGGAATCAATATAAGGCTGCAAAATCTTCATGGCTCCGCCAAAGAAATAATTGCAGTTATTGTCATCAGAGGAACCTGTAAATAGTTCAATATTATATGAACCCTTGGCATTTTTTAAATCCAGTTTTTCTTCGATATATTGTCCCTGCAATTCTCCCACAAGTTCATTGTCAAATGTGGCATAATAAGAAACCGCATCGCTTTGCATAATCAAACGATCGTAAGCAATTACCGGGATACCCAGTCCCTTAGCACCCTGCAATGCCGTTCCCAGGGCCGAGCCATCAATAGCGGCCACCACCAGGACATCCGGATTGACTGCAATCATATTTTCAATCTGGCTGACCTGAGTCGCAATGTCATTGTTGGCATATTGGATATCAACTTCATATCCTTGTTTTTCCAGTTGTGCTTTCATATTACTTCCATCCTGTGCCCAGCGCTGCAAATCCTTTGTCGGCATGGAAACCGCAATTCTTTTTTGGGCATCCGGGTCTTTGTGCTGTGGCTTGTTCACTGCCACTTCATCGCCGCTCACACCACAGGCGGTTAAGGAAATCATCATTCCCACCGCCATCAGGCAGGCGAACCATTTTCTCAACATCTTCATAGCCATTCTCCTATTCTTTAATATTGATGCCTAAGGCACTCCGCGGACATCTGTCTCTTTGCTGTCTATAATATATCACAGGAAAAATAGGAATGCTTTACGATAAAATGGACATTTTTGTCTTTTTTTATGCATCAAAAAAAGAAGTAGCACAATCTTAATCTTAAAATTGTGCTACTCCGTTTTTTAATTCTATTATTTACTTTTTTTATTGAGATATACTTCTTCCCGGGTGTGAAAACCTCCCTCGATAATCACCTGATCCACATTATCTTTGTCAACCCAAACCGGCTCCAACTGGTAGCAGGGGACTGAATAAGTTCCATCCGATATCTGCTCTGTCACCTGAACATTTTCACCTTTGGCAAGCTGCATGCACATTTTTGCCGCCGTCTTTGCCAATTCATCCACATTTTTAAAAGCGGTACCCCCCTGGGTTCCTTCCACAATTCGCTGACAAGCTGCCAAATCCCCGTCCTGCCCCAGGACATAGACCTTTCCGGCCTGTCGATTTTCCGACAGCGCAAGAATCGCCTGGGCAGCCAAATCATCATTTCCGCAAATCACGGCGTCACAGCTTTTTCCCGCTGCCAGATATTTGGAAACGATCTCATAGGCCTCCTCCGCAAGCCAGCCCTTGGCATACTTCTTCTCCACCACTTCATAAGACTCCTTCCACTCCTCCTGAAGCCCTTTTTCCATCAACTTCACATTGTAATCCTCCGGGGAGCCAAAGATTTCCAGCACTTTAGCTCCCTGAGGCAATTTTTCTGCAATCCTTTTGGCATACAGTTTTCCCACTTGTTCACTATCAAAAGAAAGATACAAGTCCACATTGGCATTTTGCAACATCCGGTCATAGGCCACCACCGGAATTCCCTGGTCTTTTGCCTGCTTTATCTCTTCACTCAGTGCCCCGGTATCCACTGCCACAATGATAATGGCATCCATTTTTTCCCGGATAAAATAAGAAATCTGCTTTTTTTGCGTCGCCACATCCCCGGCGGCATTTTGTACATTTACTTCTCCTCCTGATTTTTGAACCTGATCCACGAATACATCCCGGTCCCGCTGCCATCGCTCAATCACCATGGAATCAAAAGAAAAACCAATGCGGATTTTCTCCTCTTTCTTCTGGGATTCCTGTGATTGCTTTCCACAGCCGACAAGTAAAATTGTCCACGCCAAAAGACATACCAACAGACAAATCCCGCCTCTCCGGCCACACCTTTTTTTCTGCATGCGTTTCCTTCTTTCTATTCTTCTCGATATTCCGACGGCGTAACCCCCACCGTCTTTTTGAAAATTCGGCTAAAATAATTGGGGTCACTATATCCGGATTCCATGCAAATCTGCTTGATGCTTTTATCCCGCTGCTTCAATAGATTTTTTGCATGGGCCATCCGCAGTCCCGTCAAATACTCTACAAAGGTTTCCCCGGTTTCTTCCTTAAAAATCTTACTGAAATAATACGGACTCACATTGGCCACCCGGGACACTTCATCCAGAGAAATATCCTTTTGAAAATTCTCCTCCATATATTTTCTGGCATTTGCCACAATATCACTATATTTTTCACCGGTTTTGGCATGAATCAGTTCTACCACCGTCTTAATATGATCCAAAAACCAATTTTGCAATTCCTCCATGGTACGAAATCCATTTACCGTGGAAAGGTAATGGGTGCGGTCCCGAAAATGATAGGACATTCTTCCTTCCCGAAAGCCAATTCGCTCTGCACATAATACAAGTTCTAATACCTTTAATCGCACATCATCCATACTAGCTGTATCATTTTTTTGCATCCATTCAAAAAAATGTGCTGCCTCTTCCAGAGATTTTGCCACATCCCCCTTCCTCAAAGCAGCAAACATGGCATTTTCCGTCTCCAACAGATAATTTTCTTCCACATTCTGAACTGCCACAAGATCCTTAAAATGCATCACCGTTCCCTCTACCTTTTTCAGTGCCAGACAAGCTTCCTGATACGAGGAATAAATATCATCCACCGGACGGATACTTCCAACACCGGCACGAAATTGCAATTCAATACGGGATATCAGTTTTTGAATCATATGATCCGTCTTTTCAATGATTTTTACCCTCTCATTATACTCCTTTTTCGGCGAATCTGCAGGCACAAAAACCACGATTTTATTTGCCATCACAGGTCCTACCGTAGCCGCAAAGAATTCCTTTACGATTTGACGAAATTCATCATAAAATTTTTGCGCCTTCACAGACATCCCCACCACATTGGTCATTTTCCGATTTTCTATGGCATCTCCCACTTCAATGACAAGAATCATCCCATACTCCCCGGGAATGTCCAATAATTCCCGAAATCTCTCTGTATCTCCCGAGTAATTGTCTTGAAATAAAATGGAATAAATCATACCACTCTCAATAATTGGCACAACAGCTTCCAATTTTTCCTTGTATTCCAAACTCTTTTCCCACTGTCTCTGCTGCTTTTCCACTTTCTCCAACGCTGCCTCCAAAACCGAGACAATGCGGGAGGAATTGGCAGGCTTGGTAATAAATTCCATAACTCCCAGAGACATGGCTTTTTTAGCATAATCAAAAGTATCATAGGCAGACATAATAATAAAACAGGTTCTGGGACAAAAGACTTTGATTTCCTCAATCGCCTCAATTCCATTGATTCCAGGCATCTGAATATCAAGCATGGCGATGTCGGGACGAAATTCTTCTGCCAATTCGATAACGCCACGCCCGGTCTTTGCCGTCCGCACTTCCCAACTATCGCCAAAATTCTTTTCCACAATCCGCTGCAGGGATTCCAGTACTATCCCCTCATCATCCGCCAGCAATAATTTTATCATTCCTGTCGCCCTCCTTTCTCTATATGCCTTCCCTCCAATGGTATTTTCAAAATAAAGCGGGTACCCTTTCCTTCCCCATCACTCTGTATCTGCAGCACATCTTCCGAACCATAATACATCTGAAGTCTCTCTCGCACATTATAAATACCGATTCCGTTGGATTTGCTGTTTTTCTTATTTTTCACATTTTCTCCCCGCATGACACGCTCCACCAGTTCCCGGCTCATGCCCCGGCCATTATCTTGAATCTCGATAAAAATCCCATCCGTTTTCCGGCAAACCCGAAGAGTAATCCAGCCTTCCCATTCAATGCCTCGGATACCGTATTGCACCGCATTTTCCACCAAAGGCTGCAAAATCATGGATGGCACAAGAACCTTTTCCACCCCCGCTTCTATCTCTTTCTTAAAATGAATATCTCCGGCAAATCTTACATTTAAAATGTAGATATAATGATCCACTAACTGTATCTCATCCTCAAGAGTTGCATCCTGATTGATTTTGGTTAAATTATAGCGAAAAAACTCTGCCATATTTTCAATAAAAGCCGCTGTCTTTTCGGCATCTTCCATATATGCCAGCTGCATCCCCGCATTCAGAGTATTAAATAAAAAATGAGGATTCATCTGGGACTGTAGGTATTTTAACTGAGCATCCTTTAACAATGCCTGTGTCTTTAGTTCCTTTTGTCGCAGGGCATTTTCCTTTTCCATGCTAATGCGCTGTGCTTCTACATAACTACGGATGCTCTCCATCATTTTTTCAAAGGCTTTTGACAAACTCTCCACTTCGTCTCCGGTATGAAATACGGGAATCTCCACCGACAAATCCCCCGCCGTCACTTCCCCGGCTCGCTTGGAAAGGGTTCGCAACGGATTGGTCAGATGCCTTGTCAACATAACAACCAAAACCGTGTCACATAGAATTACAATCAAAAACATAACTGTCCCCACTACTTCCATGTAGTGAAGGGATTTTTGCAACAGCAGATAATTGCCCGAATTGTCCTGAAATTGTATCTCATTCAAACGACTGACATAAGCCAGCAGATAGTTTTTAACCTTCTCTGCCTCTTCGTATTTTTCACCATATTTTCCAACATCACGGCCGCGTTTTGCTTTAATAGCCTCTTCGCAAAGCTGTAAATAATTTTCTCCCAAATGAAAAATATTATTTTTCAAAATGCTGGTGGTACGGTCCATCTTTTCTTCCTGAACCGCTACCAGAGCTTCCGATAAATTTTGCTGACTGACATAGTATTGCTGCAGAGTATTGGAATTTTTTGTCTGCAAATAATCCAACATCTGCTCCTGCACCTGATTCAATTCTTCTGTTAAATCATTGAGTTGCACATTGGTGGCATATACCTGCTCAATCTGCTCTAAAACCTGATTAATATTGATAAACATCATCCCATTAATCACCAGGGTCATAATGGAAGTAAATATCAACATTACAATAAGTTTTGTACTTATGGATGCTTTATGCTTCATTTTTTACCCCTTATCACTTTTTCCTCTACCATCTGATACTCATTGACAAAGCCATTTTCTTTGTATTCCTTTATTGCCTTTATGGCTCTCTGACCAATGGTCTCCGGCGCAATATCAATGGTTGCTGCCATGATATTTTTATCCAATGCCCGTCGAATCTCATCGTTTTCATAGGCTCCCAGGATTTTTACCGTTCCCACCTTGCTATAATCTACTACTGCTTCATAAGCGTAAATGGTGGAAGATAAGGAAAGGCACACCAGAATATCAGGACAAATCTGGTCATCTAAAATACATTCCCGCACTATTTTTTCTGTCCCAAAATCATCTCCGACGGGCAATGCTTTTATCTGAATTGTTTCTTTTGGCATCCTTTTCCGAAGAACCTGTATCGCCAGATTATTGTGCCCCATCTCGCCACCGTCTTCCAAAAGAACGAGAATACGTTTTTTCGAACCGGATAGATTTTCCTGTATCAATTTAGCGTAGGTTTCTCCCAGACTGCTTTCATTGACCCCCACAAAAGCACACCGCCTGCCACTGTAATTATCATGAAGCATGGTAACCACCGGAATCCCCTGTTCCATGGCCTTGTCCATCTCCTCGCCCACGGATTTGGAGGAAGATTGCAATAATATTCCATCTATCTTCTCTGCCAGGGCAATGTCCAGATATTCTTTAGCAGTATAGTTTTCCGTTATGTTGTCAGATATCTTTTCCACATAAATATCCTGTTTTTTTCCTTCTTCTTTTGCCGCTTCATAAACCCGGTTCCAGTATTCATCTTCGGAATCTTCCACGATAAATGCATAATGTGCCCGATAAGTCTGTCCTTTCGTCTCCTCCGGTTGAATTTTCGCCATCTGCTTTCTCAAAAACGAAAATCCTCCCAATGTCACCAAAAAGGCAAGGATGATACAGACAAACATTCCCACAAAAACGGGATTTGGTTTCTTCTTTACAAACATTGATATCCCCATCCACTTCTGCCGATTATCGAATTTCCTCTCCACGGCTCTTCTTGTTTAACATTTTATAGCGGTACATCTTTTCATCACTTTCTTTGATAAATTGCTCCATGCTGTCCTCTTTATTTGGAATACGGCTGGTGATACCATAACTTGCATGAATATCATAAGGCTTTTTCCCGGATTGATTGAACCGTTCTAATTCTTTTTCCATTTTTACCATCCAGGCTCTGCCTTCCATCTCCGTTACATTTTTGGCAATAACCACAAATTCATCTCCTCCAGTGCGGGCGCAGATATATTCACCACGGCAGGCTTCGATAATGGTCTCACATACTTTTTTCAGTGCAAAATCCCCTTCGATATGTCCAAAATTATCATTAATCTGTTTCATTCCGTCCAAATCCACGACGCACAAAAATACATATTTTTGTTCTTTCTTCGCCTGGACAAACAAATCTCCACCTTGCTTTTCCAGACCACGCCTGTTATACCAATCCGTAAGTTCATCCCGGTCATACATATAAGCCAGCTCATCAATCAGCGTTTTCATTTTATCTTCAATCAGCAAATCATGAATCTTGTTGCCGATATTGATATTCCAGCGAAAATGCAAATTTGCCGTTTCGTGCCAATTCCAAAAACGAAAGACCTCATATCCATAACAATGATCCTGAAAATGAATGGGGGCAAAATACCACACCTGGGGTTTTTCATCCAACATCTCTCCCGGTAGCAATTCCCTTCGCTCAAAAGGAATACGAACTTCCTTTTTTAATTGATTATCCTTTATTTGGACGCAAAGCTCCATCTGATCTGTATATTCTTTATATCCCTCCGCGTCATGGAGACTCCAGCACAGACACAGTCCATAATCCCGGATACCATACAGATTTTGATGAAATCTTTCGACATAATGAGCAATATCTTCTATGGAATCTGCTTCACTCAAATAAATGGACATATAATCAAATTGCAGATTACGATCGCCCTCTGCACGCTTTTTCTCATAATCACGCTGCTTTTCCAAAATAATCTGCTCACTGGCCTTTGCCAGGCAACCACAGGATTCTCTGGCAAGAATTTCGGCATCAAAGAACACATCTCCCAAATCTTTCCAGTCTGTTTTCTCCTGATTTTCGACGATGATTTCCACCGCTCTTTTGCCCATCTTTTTAAAAGGAACCCGCATCGTGGTGATGGCAGGGGTAAAAGCCAGCGTTTCTTTCAATCCGTCATAGCCGCTGACACAGACATCCTCCGGCACACGAATTCCCCGATGGATCAATTCACTGGCCACGGACAGCGCCATGTGGTCATTGGCACACACGATTACTTCTGGCACTGTCTCTCCGGCCAAAAACCAGTTGCATGCCTCCGCACCCTTATTGTACCAATAATCTCCATAAAACATCTGATGCTCTGTCACCGGCAGATGGTATTCTTCCATGGTACGAATAAAGCATTGCATTCTCTCTCTGGCATCCCAAAAAGACTCCGGCCCGCTCATAAAACACAATTTCTTTTTTCCGTGGACTTCGATAAAATGACGAATCATCCCCGCCATCCCTATGGTATTGTCCACCAGAAAATTTACCGCACCTTCCACCTTTTCACGAATGCTTATGACAGGGCAGTCACATGACTTACGAATATGCTCCAATATCATCTGACGACTGTTTCGGTCTTCAATGGTATCCAATGCCAGAATAACACCGGCGAATTCCTCATACTCCGGCAAATCCCATATCATTTGATCGCCAAAAAAATGTGCGTTATTTTCTCCATATTTCCCATAGTTGGAAAATATGGCAACATTAAATCCTTCTTTTTCTGCTTCTTCAATAATCCCCTGGCAAAGTTTCCTTTGAAACTCATACCTTACTCCTTCTGCAAATACACCGATGGTTTTTCGATTGTTTTGAAACATATCCGTCATCCTTTCCATAAACACATACCAACTCATACATATCATTTTACCAATATGTCAGTATGCTTTCAAGAAAAATTTTTTCAATTTTTTGTGTCCGGAAAATTAAATTTATGTTATACTTATGGTACTAGGAGACACTTTCCCAAGTCAGAAAGAAAGGGGGTTCCCCATGAGAAAAAGGATGATACTGATTTTTGCCCTGTTACTTATTCCTTATGTTTCCCTGTGGACATTGACACCATCTTCCCACAGTGAAATGACAAGCCAGGCTTTGACCGACTCCGGTGTTATTTCTGAGACGTCAGATATGGACGCTCTTTCCACTTCAACACCTTATTATATTAGTGCCGCCGGTGCCGAAGACACGGCGGAAATTTTAGCAGACTATCCCTACCACGAAACAGTGGTGGCCATCATTGATACGGGAGCTGAGCTTTCCCATGAAGATTTGGCAGACTCCCTGTGGGTCAATGAGGCAGAAAAAAATGGTCTGGATAATGTAGACGATGACAACAATGGCTATATTGATGATGTGTATGGCATTGATTTGGTAAATAATACCCCCACGCCCAATCCGGAGGATGCTTCTGCTCCATTAAAATACGATGCTCCGGAAGATGATTCCAGTTCCAGCCACGGCACTCATGTCAGTGGTATTGTGGGTATGAATCCGGACAATACGGTGGGTTATGCCGGCATCGGCTATGGTACGAAAATTATGATTATCAAAGCCGGAAATTATAAAAATTCTTTTAGTTATGCTGCCGCTATTCAAGCGGTGCACTACGCTGTTGACAATGGTGCAGATGTCATCAATATGTCCTTTGGCAGTAATAATAACGGGAAAGCTTTTTCTCAAGCTCTTTTGGAGGCTTCCCAATCTTGTCTACTTGTGGCAGCATCCGGAAATGATGGAAAAGCTTCCTCGGAATCCAAAATGTACCCTGCCTCTTATCCTTATGTCCTAGGTGTTATGGCAAGCGATAGTACAGGTGAATTATGGAGCAATTCCAATTATTGTGATTCCTCTCCGGCACCTTATGACATTCTAAGTCCCGGAGCATCCATTATGTCCACCATCCGATACAACAGTTATGCGGAAAAGAGTGGAACTTCCATGGCATCTCCTATGGTTTCTGCCAGTGCTGCCGTTATCATGGGATTTTTGGAGGCAAATAAATCCTACGACAACCGGGAAGATCTTCTGGCTGATACAAAAAAATATTTACTGATGAGTGATTCTGTATATACTTATACTTCTGAAAGCGGACAACTTTTTATCACTCCACGACTGAACTTAAAAAATTCTTTGATGCATATTATCGAAGATCTGCAGGTCGAGGAAGAATCTTTCTCCCCGACGCCGTCAGCCACCAAGATTCCCGCCACCGCTACTACTACGCCAGTGGTTACCGAATCCCCTATGACGGCCTCTCCTAACCCGACACAGACGACCTTTCCGGCGACAAGCACTCCTTTATCCACAATAACACCTACTGTATCGCCTTCCACCTCCGGGTCTCCTTCCGCGAAACCTACCATGACAGCATCTCCGACTCCTACGCCCACTGCTTCACCGGTGGTTTCTCCGGCTACTACAGTGAAACCTTCTTTGGAACCTGCTTTACCGACAGTTTCCCCCACAAAAACTCCTGTGGCAGTTCAAACCAGTACCCCACTTCCTTCTGGAAAGTCGCCGGCTCAGCCTCAGACTTCCCCAACGCTTCCCGTCAGCACAGCGGAACCCTCCTCACCCAGCGTTTCTGCTGGCACTGAAACCACAACCACCTCGGCATCTCCATGGATAAAAGCAACCACCGCAGGCTCCAAAAAAATCACTTTAGTATTGTCAGGTGCCAAATCTTCCAAGACTTATTCTCTTTATCGTTCTACCAAAAAGGGAAATCGTGGGAAGAAAGTCGCAACATTGACAACCAAACAGAAAAAATATACGGACTCTGCCGTCTTTCCCGGCAAAAAATACGATTACCGGCTTG
>JALEKC010000026.1 GCA_022769325.1 Eubacterium sp.
ATTTCATCATACAGTCTCCTTTATCTGTTTTTTTGGTCAACTAACATAATAAAGAAAAACTGTATGATTGGGAAGAGGGAATTTCCTTCTTCCCTTTTTAATTACTAATCTTTTGCCAATAAAAATTATACACTAACAAAGACAAAAAAGAAGTTGAAAAAAGCTCCCATTTGAGTTATACTATAGATAATATTTGATGAGTTTCGAAAATGCATTATGGGGCATAGTATACAATCCTTTCGGATGGAGAATCAGAAATCCGGGATGCGAGTTAAAACAAAGGAGGGGGTAGCATGAAACTAGAATTTATTGGGGCTGCTCATGAAGTGACAGGAAGTTGTCATTATCTTGAAATTGGCGACAAACATCTTTGTGTAGACATTGGAATGGAACAGGGACGAGATTTGTTTGAAAATCAGGAGATTCCGGTAAATGCGGCAGAACTGGATTACATCTTGCTTACCCATGCACATATTGACCATACCGGTCTTTTGCCGATGTTGTATGCCAATGGTTTTCGAGGTCAGGTATTTGCTACTAAAGCAACGGCGGAACTTAGTACGATTATGTTGCGTGACAGTGCACATATTCAGCAATTTGAGGCTGAGTGGAGAAATCGAAAAGCGAAGCGTTCCGGAGGGGAACCTTATGTACCTCTGTATACGATGGAAGATGCACTGGCGGCAGTTCGTTTGTTGGTTCCCTGTGATTATGATAAAAAGATAACATTATGTGATGAAATCACCATTCGATTTACGGATGTGGGGCATCTGCTTGGTTCTTCTTCTATTGAGATATTTGCCACAGAAGAGGGAGAATCACGAACCATTGTATTTTCCGGTGATTTGGGAAATATCAATAAACCGATTCTTCGCAATCCCATTCCTACAAAAAGTGCGGATTATGTTGTCATGGAATCTACGTATGGAGATCGTTTTCATGGAGATACTCCGGATTATGTGTCCGAGTTGGCCCAGATTATTGAACACACGTTTACCCGGGGAGGAAATGTAGTGATTCCGGCATTTGCAGTAGGAAGAACCCAGGAACTTTTGTATTTTATTCGTCAGATTAAAGAGCAAAATCTCATTACATCCCATCCGGATTTTGATGTTTATGTGGACAGTCCACTGGCGGTAGAGGCCACAAGTATCTTCGGGAAAAATGTGAAAGAATGTTTTGATGAAGAGGCAAAGGCCTTGGTGGAAAAAGGTATTAACCCACTGAGTTTTCGAGGTTTGAAATTATCTATTACCAGTGATGACAGTAAAGAAATCAATTTTAATCCGGAACCGAAAGTGATCATTTCTGCTTCTGGTATGTGCGAAGCCGGAAGGATCCGCCACCACTTAAAACATAACTTATGGCGGGAAGACAGTACCATTGTTTTTGTTGGATATCAGTCGGTTGGCACCTTGGGTCGCTCGCTTTTAGAGGGAGCCCAATCCGTTAAATTATTTGGAGAGCCGGTTGAGGTTAGAGCAGAGATTGTTAAAATATCCGGCATCAGCGGTCATGCAGATAAAAAAGGTCTGATTCACTGGGTGACAGGTTTTGATGAAAAAAAACCAAAACGTGTTTTTGTTGTTCATGGAGAAGATCAAGTTTGCGATGATTTTGCCGAGTGTTTGGAAAAAGAGCATGGATTACCGGCTACAGCACCTTACAGTGGAACCATATTTAATCTCATAACCGGAGAATTTGAATATATTGCAGAACCGGTTTATGTAAAGAAAAAAGAAGCCACCAGAAAACGTGCCATGGATGTGTTTGGGCGTTTACTCTTGGCTGGAGAGCGCCTGATGGCTGTTATTCGTAAAAATGAAGGACTCAGCAACAAGGATACAGCTAAATTTACCGATCAGATCAATGCACTTTGTGATAAGTGGGATCGTTAGTTTATTATGAAATTATGTGATATCACAAATATCATATGATATAAATATTTATCTTTTAGGAGGATATTAAACATGAAATTTTTTGTAGACACAGCAAAAATCGAAGACATCAAAAAAGCAAATGATATGGGTGTAATCTGTGGTGTTACAACAAACCCATCTTTGATTGCAAAAGAGGGCGGAAGAAGCCAGGAAGATGTATTAAAAGAGATTGCATCTATTGTAGATGGACCAATTAGTGGTGAAGTAAAAGCTACAACTGTTGATGCAGAAGGAATGATTGCAGAGGGAAGAGAAATTGCTAAACTTCATCCAAACATGGTTGTTAAGATTCCTATGACAGTAGAAGGGTTGAAAGCTACAAAAGTATTGGCAAGCGAAGGAATTGCTGTCAATGTTACTTTGATTTTCACTGCAAATCAGGCGCTTCTTGCTGCAAAAGCCGGTGCTGCTTATGTATCTCCATTCTTAGGACGTCTGGATGATATTTCTCAGCCGGGAATTGATTTGATTGAGACCATTGCAGCAATCTTTGCCAATTATCCTGAAATTGACACGGAGATTATTGCCGCAAGTGTTCGTAATCCAATTCATGTTACAGACTGTGCATTGGCTGGAGCAGATATTGCGACCGTTCCTTATGGTGTTATTGAGCAGATGACCAAACATCCATTGACCGATCAGGGAATTGCTAAATTCCAGGCGGATTATAAAGCAGTATTTGGAGAATAATAAACTAAAAGGAGATAGGTGTATGAATACGTTAGAATTAAAGAAAATGGCTAACGAAGTTCGTAAGGGTATAGTAACTGCTGTACATAGTGCAAAATCCGGACATCCGGGTGGCTCTTTGTCTGCTGCAGATATTTATACATATTTGTTCTTCGAAGAGTTAAATATTGATCCAAAGGATCCAAAGAAACCGGATCGCGATCGTTTTGTTTTAAGTAAAGGACATACGGCTCCGGGATATTATTCCGCACTGGCTCACAGAGGATTTTTCCCGGTGGAAGATTTAGAGACACTTCGTCATACTGGTTCTTATTTACAGGGGCATCCGGATATGAAACATATTCCGGGTGTGGATATGTCCAGTGGTTCTTTGGGACAAGGAATCTCTGCTGCTGTGGGCATGGCATTGTCCGCAAAGATGAGCAATGAAGATTATCGTGTCTATACACTTCTTGGGGATGGTGAAATCCAGGAAGGACAGGTTTGGGAAGCAGCTATGTTTGCCGGACACCGCAAATTGGACAATTTTGTTGCCATTGTTGATAATAATGGTCTTCAGATTGATGGAAAAGTGGATGATGTATGTTCTCCGTATCCACTGGAAGACAAATTCAAAGCATTTAATTTCCACGTGATCACAGTGGATGCACATGATTTTGATGCCTTGCGTAAGGCATTTGATGAAGCAAAAGCAACCAAAGGAATGCCAACGGCGATTATTGCAAAGAGTATCAAAGGAAAAGGTGTTTCTTTCATGGAGAATCAGGCAAGCTGGCATGGAACGGCTCCAAATGATGAGCAATATGCACAAGCTATGGCAGATTTAGAGAAAGTAGGTGAATCCCTGTGAGTGAAGTAAAGAAAATAGCAACTCGTGAGAGTTATGGAAATGCACTTGCAGAGCTTGGTGCAGAATATGAAAATCTTGTGGTTCTGGATGCCGATCTTGCAGCTGCGACAAAAACCGGAGTTTTCAAAAAAGCTTTTCCAGAGCGTCATATTGACTGTGGAATTGCAGAATGTAATATGATGGGAATTGCTGCCGGACTTGCAACAACTGGTAAAATTCCTTTTGCGAGTTCCTTTGCAATGTTTGCAGCAGGACGTGCTTTTGAGCAGGTTCGTAACTCCATCGGATATCCTAAATTAAATGTAAAAATCGGTGCGACACATGCGGGAATTTCCGTTGGAGAAGATGGTGCAACACATCAGTGTAATGAAGATATTGCTTTGATGCGCACGATTCCTGGCATGGTTGTTATCAATCCTGCAGATGATGTAGAAGCAAAAGCAGCTGTTCGTGCTGCTATCGAGCATCAGGGACCTGTTTATCTTCGTTTTGGAAGACTGGCAGTGCCGGTAATCAACGACAATTCGGATTACAAGTTTGAACTGGGCAAAGGTGTTGTCCTTCGTGAAGGAAAAGATGTAACCATCATCGCAACCGGACTTCCGGTTTCTGAGTGCCTTGCAGCAGCGGACAAACTTGCAGCAGATGGCATTGATGCAAAGGTAATCAACATTCATACCATCAAACCGTTGGATGAAGAATTGGTTGTGAAAGCTGCACAGGAAACTGGCAAAGTTGTAACCGTAGAGGAGCATTCTGTCATTGGCGGATTGGGAAGTGCTGTATGCGATGTGCTTTCTGAAAAATGTCCAACCAAAGTTATGAAGATTGGAATCAATGATACTTTTGGTGAATCCGGACCAGCCGTAGAATTGGTTAAGAAATATGGTTTGGATGCAGATAGTATCTATGATAAAGTGAAAGCATTTGTTTGATAATGCAAATTGATTAAAAATCAGAGCACAAAGTTCTTACATGAGAATTTTGTGCTCTTTTACTATTTCGAAATAAACGGGAGAATTACAATTGCGTGATACATCCCGTCTTTGATGTAATGGGAATAAGTTCCACAGTGCTGCCGGGTAATCTGATCAATTTTGACGGTGCCATAGCCATGATTGAGATTTTCGTTGGAGGATTTTGACTCTTTTGGTGTTTCCTCCAAAACAGAATTTGAGATATGAATCAAAAGCTCCAAACTGGAAGTACGTATGTCAACCTGAATTTTGCGAGGATATGGGGAGGGAATCTTTCGACAGGTATTCAGGCTATTGTCAAGTAGATTTCCAAGAAGGATACTGAAATCATAGTCATTGACAGGGAGATTGTTTGGTTGGTCGATCTGAAGCAAGGTTTCAAAAAGAATTCCCTCTTGCTTGGAAATTGCCATATGATTGCTGACAAAGGCATCAATCACCAGATTTCCAGTGTTGACACGGCTGTAATCTTTGTCAAGAGATAGGAGTGTCTGTTCGAGATATTTTTTTGCCTCCTCATAATGCGCTTCTGATATAGCATTTTGCAGATACAAAAACTGTTTTTTGGTATCATGGATGAGCTTTCTGGTATTTCGGTAAGCGTTGGAAATCAACTGGTATTTTTCAGATTGAAAGCCAACTTGGGTATCCAGAATTTCTTGTGTCTTTTCTAATTCTTTTACTTGAAGGATATTATCTAAAAGAAAATAATTCACAATATTTAATACCAACATTCCGGCACAGGATGTCATTTTCAAAAACGAATGCATGTGACTTGAGACTGCTTCGGTTGGGATGGTAAACATCACAAAAAAGGAAGCAATAGGTGTCAGATATATGAGTATTGTGTATTGTGGAGTGATTCGGCGGTGTTTGCGCAAAAGAACCGTTGTAGTTGTAATAACGAGAAGAAACAGCAGTACTTTTGAGAAAAAGGCACAAAATACCATGTCACTTAGTAAAGCCTCGGAGAGAGAGCTAGGAAGAAGCGATATAATCAGGTAAACTACCGCTTCAGCAAAAGTGGCATAAAATTGGAAAGATATGACTGCTAAAATACGGTTTTTTGTGGGTCCATTGTACAGATAAGTTTGCAGAAAAAGAGAAAACAAACTTGTTACCAAAAGTATAATGGAATTTGGCGTGCTGGAAGAAATACTGAAAAAAAGTGACAAAAGAAATAGCACCGTTTCTCCGACAAAAAAGCAGAGAAAGAAAACAGGCAAAGGAATGCTTTTCTTTCTCTGTCCGTTAAAAAATGCATTATAATAAATTATCAGTGTTGCCATATCAAAGATGGTACATATGAGATCAAACATATGGTTTCCCCTTTTTTGGTTTTATCGTGTTTCAAATAATGTAAGAACGCGTTTGGAAAAGAGATCGCGAATCTGTTTTTCGTTGCGACGGCTCATAGGTATCTTTAATTGGTTGCTCATTACCAAACCATCTTCGGCAATATAGTGAATATGGTTAATGTTGATAAGCGTTTTGCGGTTCGCATAGATAAAATGATGCCTGGCAAGATCTTCTTCCCATTCATTCAAAATGCCGGAAATGGATATGGAACGGTCGGTTAAGAGGATAGAAAGTCGTCGTTTCCTCGCATCTATGGTATTCACAGCAATGATATCCTGAACCGCGATAAGTTCTTCCGAATAATCTCCTTTTATGAGAAGTTTTGTTACATGGGAAGCTTCCAGATCACTCAATAATTGTTTCATGATTTTTTCAATATTGGAATAACGGAGTGGCTTTGAAATGTAATGAAACGCTCGCACGTTAAAACTATCCTGCATGTATTTGGGATAATTGCTGAAAAAAACAATCTTAACATTGCGGTCCGGAAGAGAGCGAACGGCTTGTGCAATCTCTAATCCACTCATTGTCGGCATTTCAACATCTAAAAAAAGGACATGAAAAACACCGGCAGATTTGTAGTCTGACAGAAGTTCTGTTCCATTTGTATACATGGAAATATTAAAATCAATATCATAATTCATTTCGAAATTCTTTAAATAATTTGACATTGTTGTGACGGATTCAATATCATCGTCACAAATCGCTACATTCAATATCATAAAAATCCATCCTTTTTCTTTTCCGTAATCCATCCGATCCATTGGGTTATCATAAGCAATAGCGTGCATACTACTATTAGTTTATAATAATTTTCCGACTTTGTACAGTAAAATATCACGGCAAGCAGTGAAAAGAGAAGGAGGCAGATGCGTTGCTTTCTCTTTAACATTTTTCTTTGGGAATCCGATATTTTTTTGTTCTTGTGACCGGCTACCGGAAGTAGTGAAAAAAGACTGACAATGACGGCATAGGATAGCAGGTGCAGGGGATACAGTGGACCCTTCCATAGAGCAAAGGGGGATTGAATCAATGCCCAAACGGAAAAAAATGTCGTATACGACAGTAACGTGCAAAGCCAGACCGAATTGGCATGAAATCCACCTCCGGTAGAACGATACGTTAAAAAAACAGCAAAAAACAAAAGGCAGAATGGAATATCGTGCAAAAAACAACCAATGAACAAAAGAGACACCAGAAAGATAAGCTGCTCTATCAAAAAATCCAGACAGTAGATATAAATTTCTTTGCGTGATGCCACTTTTGGATCGTTCTTTGCAGCAGTGTTGACAAGATAGGTACTTATTTTTTTTGAACCAAGCATAAAGCAGCCCCTCCTTTTCATGAATATTATACAAGAAAAAAACTTTGTATTTAAAATTTTGTGATGAGTGGTCAAAAATGTGTGATGAACGGTAAGTTGACCACTCATCACATAAATTTGACCACTCATCACACGTTTCGTTTTGGGGTTATAAAATGTGTTATGATACAAGCAGGGTGAAGATAAAGTAGCCAAGAGAGGAGGAACGTACGATGAAACGACAGATGTTGAAAAAGATTGCAAATATTGCTTGCGTATTGGCCGTTGCAATCGCACCGGTTGCTTCGGAATATTGTCGGTTTATTTTCTTCCAGCCGGAAGAACCAGAAGGACTGGCAGAATTTGCAAAATCGAAGAAGCACTAGGCGGAGCGGGTGGAACATTTGCGTGATACGGTAGTAGAAAAGTTTTTTGGATAAAATAATAGGGTGGAAGTATCAAAATTGTTAAGTAGGGGGATTTCTCATGAAAATGAAAACAATCGCCACCATTTTATCTCTAGCATTGATTGCAGGTCTCTGTCAGGCAGCTGCACCGACGCAGGCAGTTGCACCATAGTTAAGTACAAAAAACTTACAATAAAGGCAGTCTTAGTATATTTGCCATATGCTAAGACTGCCTTTTGGTGTTTGGTGAGTATTTGTCAAAACGGAAATTTTCATGGATATTTTTACGAAAGTATGGTACGATAGTAGTTATCAGACGGCAGAATGGAGGAGTTTCATGAATTATCCATGCAAACCATTAAAAAAAGGAAAAACATATGAAGTGACAGTGCCAGGGTCCAAAAGTATTACGAATCGGGCATTGCTTTTGGGAGCGTTGGCAAGTGGAAAGACAGAACTAAGAGGCGTTTTATTTAGCAATGATTCCCGTGTATTTATGGAAGCGTTGGAAGAAATTGGGTTCTCTGTGTTCGTGGATGAAGAAAAAAAGCGAGTGCAGATACAGGGAATGGGAGGCCGGGTGCCCCAGGGAGAAGAGAAATGTATCTATGTAGGAAGTGCCGGGACAGCGGCAAGATTTTTGACGGCGATGCTTGCTTTGTCAGGAGGAACCTTTCTTATGGAGGCATCGGAGCAGATGAAGGCAAGACCCATGGAGCCCTTGTTGCGTGCTCTTGAGGCATTGGGAGTCAAATTTGAGTATTTGGAAAAAAAATACGCATTTCCGTTTCGAATTTGTGGAAAAGAAGAAAATGGAACAAAAGAAGTGGATTTAAATATAGATGCCAGCAGTCAGTTTTTGAGTGCCCTTTTGCTGAGTGCGACCATGTGTGAAAAGGGGTTGATGATTCATCTCACCGGTACAAGAGATGCCAGATCCTATGTACATATTTCCATGAAGATGATGGAAGAATTTGGGGTACATGTAGAACAAAGGGGAGAAAACAGGTATTATGTGGCTCCGGGGCAAAGATATGAATTGGCACAGAAAGAAGAAGTGGGTATATTCCAAGTGGAACCGGATGTGTCGGCAGCCTGCTATTTTTATGGGATTGCTGCATTGACGGAAAGCAAAGTAAAAGTAAGGCATGTGCATTTTGACAGCACGCAGGGAGATATCCGCTTTTTAGAGGTACTAAAAGAAATGGGGTGTGAAATATGGGAGGAAAAGGATGGCATCGTGGCAAAAGGACCACAAAAAGGAAAATTAAGAGGAATTCATGTAAAAATGACAGATTTTTCGGATCAGACGATGACATTGGCGGCCATAGCCCCATTTGCAACCGGTGAGACGGTAATTGATGGAGTGGAGCATATTCGAAGACAGGAATCCGACCGTATTCATGGTATTGTGACAGAACTTACTAAACTTGGCATACGATGTGAGGAGAGGGAAGACGGAATGACCATATATCCTGGGAAAATTGTGCCGGGAGAAGTGGAAACTTATGATGACCACCGGATGGCGATGGCATTTTCTCTCATCGGTCAGGTGGAAGAAGGTATCGTAATCAAAGATGCTGAGTGCTGTAAAAAGACCTTTGAAAATTACTTTGATGTATTGACAAATCTTGATTTAACAACTAAGATAGAAGCATAAGTGAGAGGAAAGGAATGGAATCAGATGAAAAAAATAATGGATGTGTTACAAGAAGCGATGGAAGAAGGGTTTGAGAAAGCGGGATTTGATAAAAAATTTGGCTTTGTTACCGTTTCCAATCGTCCGGATTTGTGCCAGTATCAGTGCAATGGTGCCATGGCGGCTGCCAAAGAGTACAAGATGCCACCATTTCAGATTGCAGAAAAAGTGGTAGAGGAAGTAAAAGACAAAGATATTTTTGAAAAAATAGAGATGGTAAAACCGGGATTTATCAATATTACGGTCAGTGGACAATTGCTTTTGGAGTTGGGAAAAGCGATGATGACAGAAGAAAAATTTGGAATTCAGATTCCGGAAAAAGAGCATACTGTTGTGATTGATTATGGTGGAGCCAATGTGGCAAAACCTCTTCATGTAGGACATCTTCGTCCGGCAATTATCGGGGAAAGTGTAAAGCGGATTTGCCGTTATATGGGAGACAATGTCATCGGAGATGTTCACTTGGGTGACTGGGGATTGCAGATTGGTTTGATTATCAATGAAGTGCGTCATCGTCAGCCGGAACTTCCGTATTTTGATGAAAATTTTACAGGAGAGTATCCGACAGAGGCACCATTTACCATATCCGATTTGGAGAAAATTTATCCGTATGCCAGTGGTTATGCAAAAGAGCATGAGGATTATATGCAGGAGGCACAGCAGATTACCGCTCAGTTGCAGGAGGGAAATCCGGGGTATATTGCACTCTGGCAGCATATTTTATCCGTATCCATTGAAGATTTAAAGAAAAATTATGATAAGCTGGATGTTCATTTTGACTTGTGGAAAAAAGAGAGTGATGCTCAACCATACATTCCGGACATGGTTGAGAAGATGAAGCAGGATGGACTGGCTTATATGAGTGAAGGGGCATTGGTTGTGGATGTGACAGAAGAAGGGGACAAGAAAGAACTGCCTCCATGTCTGATTGTTAAGTCCAATGGTGCTTCTCTGTATGCTACTACAGACCTGGCAACTATCGTAGAACGAGAAAAATTGTTCCATCCCGATGAGATTATCTATTTGGCGGACAAGCGTCAATCGTTGCATTTTACACAAGTTTTCCGTGTGGCAAAAAAAGCAAAGATTACAAGGCCGGAGGTGGGACTTGTATTCATCGGTTTTGGTACCATGAATGGCAAAGACGGAAAGCCATTTAAGACAAGAGATGGTGGAGTTCTTCGTCTTCAGGCATTGCGGGAGCAGATCAATGAAGAAGTATACAAAAAAATCATGGAAAATCGCGATTATGAGGAAGCACAAGCGAGAGAGATTTCCGAGACCGTAGGACTTGCGGCCTTGAAATACGGAGATTTGTCCAATCAGGCATCCAAAGATTATATCTTTGATATTGAGAGGTTTGCATCCTTTGAAGGAAATACCGGTCCTTATATTTTATATACGATTGTCCGTATCAAATCCCTTTTGACAAAATATGAACAAACCGGAGGCAGTGTAAGCGCAACAGGGGATGTGGAAAAATTAAAGGCACCGGACAGCCAAAGCGAGGTCAATTTGTATCTGACATTGGCAAAATTCGGAGATATGATGGAGACTGCCTATCAGGAAAAAGCACCTCACAAAATTTGCCAGTTTATATATGAATTGAGTGAGAATTTCAATCATTTCTATCATGAAAATACGATTCTTGGAAATGAAGAGGAAGAGAAAAAGGCTTCCTATATCCAACTTTTGATTTTGGTTAAGAATGTATTGGAACAGTGTATCGATTTACTTGGTTTCCAGGCACCGGAAAAAATGTAAGAAGCTGAAAAAGAAAAGAGGGATTGCGATGTTTGTTGGCCGAAAAAAGGAACTGGCTTCTCTGGAAAAGTGTTATCAGAAGAAGTTCTTTCAGACAGTTCTTATCTATGGCAGAGAAGGCATAGGAAAAACCAGTCTTGTGAAAGAATTTGTGAAACAAAAGCCCTTTGTATATTATCGTGGTCGAGAATTATCAAGTCATGAACAGTGGATTCAATTGATGCCTTATCTCAATCGTCTGGTGGCGTTATGCCAAAAAGAGGAAAAAAAGGTGTGTTTTGTGCTGGATGAATTTGACTTGCTGCAAAAGTCCAATAAAAGTTTTGTCGCTGAAATGCTGGCATGGCTGGAAGAAAAAGGGGTGAAATCTTCTATTTTATTGCTTTTTGTCAGTTCTCAGATTCCTTGGATTGAAAATCAAATGGTAGAGGAGTTTGGGGAAAAGGCCGCTGTCATTTCCCATACCATAAAATTGAAGGAATTTTCCTTTTTAGAGATGGTCAATCGTTTTCCGGAGAGCTCCACTCAGGAATGTATCACAATCTATAGTATTCTGGGAGGGATTCCGGGATACCTGGATTATTGGAATGTAAAAAAAACCATTGAAGAAAATGTGATATCCCTGATTTTGCAATCTACAGGTCCTCTTTATCGAGAGGCAAACCGATTTTTAAAGACAAATTTGCGAGAATTGCCTTTTTACAATACCATATTGACCGTTTTGGCAGAAGATGAACCCAAATTGAATTATATCTATCAGCGAACGGAATTTAGCCGGGCCAAGATATCTGTTTATATTAAGAATCTGATTCAGATGGGAGTGGCAGAAAAATATGATTCCTTTGAATCCACTAAAAAAGATATGACCAAGCGGGGATTATATGGCATTTCCGATGCATTGATTCATTTTTGGTATAAATTTGTATTTCCACAAATGTCAGTGCTTGAAATGGAGGGGGCAGAAGCCTTTTATGAACGGTATGTCAGGGATTCGCTGGATGCCTATGTGGAGATGACATTTGAAAAGGTATGTCACGAATATTTACATTTGATGAACCAATATGGGAAGCTGCCGGAAACTTTTGACATGTCGCAGGTGTTTTATGGGAAAGAGGGACGCATTCCCATCGTGGCAAAAGGCGAAGATGATAAACTACTGGTTGGAACCTGTCTTTGGTCCCCCCAGCCGATGAATCGGGAAGATTTTGCAGATTTGGTAAAAAAGACAGAGCAATTAGGGAAAATTGTAGATTGGTACTATCTCTTTTCGAAAGAAGGATTTACACTGGACTTGTCTGTGATGGCAAAAGGGATGAATAACATTGAATTGATTGATTTAGACAGCTTATAACACAAGAAAGATGAGGTGTAAGAACATGTTTCGAGAAGTATCTAGGTTGATAATGTACGGAAATCTGGACAAAGATGAGATTTTGATAAAGCTTAGCAATATTTTTCAGCAAATCGAGGAGGACAAGCAATGCATCAAAAAAGAAGTACATGTCAGAGCACTTTATGATCAGATTTACCGCCTTCTTGATCTGGCAACCAAATATGGATTTGATGACAATTTATGGAAGTGCTATATTGCGTATCTGCTGGCTACCAATGAAAATCCATTTAGCGTCATTTGTGAAAAAACAGGAGCAAAAAGTGGTAGTGAGGCAAGTGTCAATCAGATTGTGAAGCAGGATATGCAATGCTTTTTCCAGCTGTTTCATTTTGATTTTTCTGCCATTGAAAAGCTATTGGAAGTGAAATGTTTTTCCATATTGAGCCATTATCATTCTATGGCAAAGGCAGAAAATACTTACAATAAAAGTGTCAGCGAGAAAGTAAAAATGTTGGCAAAAGAATTGGAAAAAGCCAGGGATGAAGAAGACTTCTTTGATATCGTCACCACATTTTATCGCCGGTATGGTGTGGGCAAATTTGGATTAAATAAAGCCTTTCGTGTTACGCATACCTCGGCGGGAGAGTTGTGTCTGGCACCTATTACACATACCAGTGATGTGACTTTAGAACATCTGGTTGGTTATGAAATTCAAAAGAAACAATTGATTGACAACACGGAAGCTTTTGTCCAGGGGAGAAAAGCCAACAATTGCCTGTTGTTTGGCGATAGCGGTACCGGAAAATCCACTTGTATCAAAGCTATTTTGAACCGCTATTATGACCAGGGACTTCGCTTGATTGAAGTATACAAACATCAATTTCAGGATTTGTCCGGGATTATAGAGCAGATAAAAAACCGAAATTACAAATTTATCATTTATATGGATGATTTATCTTTTGAGGAATTTGAAATTGAGTATAAGTACTTAAAAGCAGTTATTGAAGGTGGTTTGGAAGTGAAACCGGACAATGTATTGATTTATGCTACTTCCAACCGTCGTCATCTGATACGTGAGACCTGGAGTGACCGTTCTGATATGGCAAATGACGAGTTGCATCGTTCCGATACTATGCAGGAAAAATTGTCATTGGTTGCACGTTTTGGTGTCAGTATCAATTTTTCCAAGCCTTCCAAAAAAGAATACGATGAGATTATTCTGGGATTGGCTGCAGAAAATCCGGATATTCATCTTTCAAAAGAAGAAATACTGGCTCAGGCCAATGCATGGAGTGTCCGAAATGGAGGATATTCCGGTCGTGTAGCAGAGCAATTTATCATTCATTTGAAATCCATAGAATCATAGAAAGGATGGGTGTTGTATGTGGGAAACATTTTTCCCGGATTCGCGTGCAGATTCTCCTTATGAAATCGACTACGAATCTTATTATAAAAAGGGATACAGGGGTATTTTATTTGATATTGACAATACACTTGTAGAACACGGAAAAGATGCGACACCAAGGGCAAAGGAGTTATTTGCCAAATTGCGCAGCCTTGGATTTGCCACCGCTTTGATTTCTAACAATAAGCAGGAACGAGTGGAACGTTTCAACAAAGAAATTGGTGCCTGTGCGGTATGGAAGGCAGGAAAGCCCGGGAAAAAGGGCTATCTTCAGGCAATGAAACAAATGCAGACCACCACGGATAATACGCTGTTTGTGGGAGATCAGCTTTTTACGGATGTGTGGGGAGCGAAGCGTCTTGGTATTCGAAATGTTTTGGTAAAGCCAATTGATAAAAAAGAAGAAATTCAAATTGTATTAAAGAGATATTTGGAGCGAATCGTATTGAAATCCTATGAGAAACGTTCCGGATTGGAGATGACTAAATGAAAGAGTTTTTTCAAGAGCATAAATTAGATGCTATTCTTATTCACACGTCGGCCAATATGCGGCATATCAGCGGATTTACCGGGGAAGGCCTGGTTTATCAATCCCAAGAGGATAAAATCATTCTGACGGATTCCCGATATACGATTGCGGCGGGGAAAGAGAGTCCCTCCTATGATATTTTGCAATACCAGGGAAATCTTTATGAATATTTGTTGGATGAATTGATAAAACGGCATCCGGACATTGTTTCCAAATTGTGGAAAATAGGATTTGAGGATCAAAGCATGGCTGTGGAAGTTTATCGAATTCTTTCCACATTGTTGAAAAAAAAGAAATTGGATGCCTGGGAATTGGTTCCGCTTCATCGAAAGGTGGATCAATTACGTCAGATAAAATCAGAGCAGGAAATTGCCTCAATCAAAAAGGCGGAATCCATCGGAGATGCTGCTTTTGAAAAAGTGATTCAGTGGCTTAAAGAGCGCCGTGGGGAGAAAAAAGAAGTGACGGAAAAACAGGTGGCTGCCCATATCGAATTTTTTATGCGGGATGCCGGAGCAGAGGGAACCAGTTTTGATACCATTGCGGCAAGTGGGATTCACTCTGCCATGCCCCATGCAGTGCCTACGGATAAGGTGCTGGAAGAAGGGGACTTTTTGACCATGGATTTTGGCTGTCGAATCAATGGATATTGTTCTGACATGACTCGAACCATTGTAATTGGCAAGGCAGATGAGAAGCAAAAAGAAATCTATGATGTGGTTTTACGGGCACAGGAAGCAGCTATTCAAAGCATCCAGCCGGGGATGACAGGAAAAGAAGTGGATGAAATTGCGCGAGACATTATCCGCCAAGCCGGCTATGGAGAATGTTTTGGACACAGTCTCGGACACAGTGTGGGGCTGGAAATTCATGAGATGCCATGTTTTTCGCCCAATGAGAAGACGGTTCTTAAACCGGGGATGGTAATTACGGTGGAACCGGGAATTTATGTGGAAGGATTTGGCGGGGTGCGAATTGAAGATGTTGTAGTTATTACGGAAGAGGGGTGTGAGGATATTACTCATTCAACCAAAGAAAGGATGGAAATTTAATGATAAAGAGACCAAAGATCTGTATTCCGATTACAGCAGTTACAAGGGATGAGATTGTACACAATGCCAGAAACTATGCGATGCTGCCGGTGGATATGGTTGAGTGGCGGGTGGATTTTTTTGCCGGATATGAAAGAGAAGTTCCGGCGGTGACAAAAGAAATTAAGGGAATACTTGGAGATAAAGAATTGATTACCACACTTCGTACCACAAAAGAAGGCGGGGAACCAAACGGAGACCGGTTTTCCTATGGGTCTCTTCTGGGACAGATTGTGGAGGAAGGTTGTACCGATTATATCGATGTGGAGATTTCCCGTCAGGAGGAAACGGTTTCCATTGTCATCGAAAAGGCAAAGAAGCAGGGGGTTCAAGTGATTGGTTCGTTTCATGATTTTTCCGGCACACCATCGGAAGATAACCTCAAAGAGATTTTGGAAAAAGCCCGGGAAATCGGTGTAGATGTGGGGAAATTGGCCTGTATGCCTGTGGGAAGTAAAGAAGAGCAGAGACAAGAGGTAAATCGCCTTTTGGCGGTAACGGAAGAGATGTCAGAAAAATATCCGGATTTTCCATTGATTACTATGAGTATGGGAGACGAAGGAAAAATTTCCAGATTATATGGTGGATTGTATGGTTCCCGTGTATCTTTTGGAACTGCGGGAGCGGCATCCGCACCGGGGCAGATTGAATGGAAGAAAATGAAAGAAGTCTTTGACAAGATTTATGGTGGTGGAGACCATATCAGTCTGATTGGATTTATGGGAGTGGGTAAATCCACCATTTCCCGTGAATTACATAAACTTACAGGACGACCGGAAGTGGATACGGATGCTTGTATCGTGGAGCAGCAAGGATGTCCTATTTCTCAAATTTTTGAGGAAAAAGGAGAAGCTTATTTTCGCCAGTTGGAAACAGATTTTATCGATGAATTGGCAGAATTGCCACCGGGAATTGTTTCCTGTGGCGGTGGGATGGCTCTTCGGGACATCAATGTAAAGAAACTTCGTGCCCTTGGAAACATTGTTTTACTGACTGCTACGCCGGAAACCATTTATGAGCGAGTGAAAGACAGCACCGACCGTCCGCTTCTGAATGGAAATATGAACATCCCATATATTCGTCAATTGATGGAAAAACGTCGGCCATTTTATGAAAAGGCAGCCACGATAAAAATTGCCACCGATGGAAAGACAGTGACAGAGATTGCAAAGGAAATTATTGACAAATGCAAATAATATCACTCTTATGGAAAGTTTTTCTTGAAAAAAACTGCCGGATATAATAAAATAGGAGTAGATATAATGCTTTTATCAAGAACAATACTTGCAGAGGAGTTCTGCATATAGAAAATTTTAGGAGGAACTGTTATGATTTCAGCAGGAGATTTTAAAAATGGATTAACAATTGAGATTGATGGTGTGGTATACCAGATTCTTGAATTTCAGCACGTAAAACCAGGAAAAGGTGCTGCATTTGTACGTACAAAATTAAAAAATGTTGTGGATGGAGGAGCGGTTGAAAAAACATTCCGTCCAAATGAAAAATATCCTCAGGCCCATATTGATAAAAAAGATATGCAGTATTTGTATGCTGAGGGAGATATGTACAATTTCATGGATATGGAGACATATGACCAGATTGCTTTGCCGGAAGAATCCGTTGGCGATGCCATGAAATTTGTGAAAGAAAATGACATGGTTAAGATGGTATCTTATAAAGGAAATATTTTCTCTGTAGAACCACCTATGTTTGTTGAATTGGAAGTAACAGAGACAGAGCCGGGTGTAAAAGGTGATACAGCAACCAATGTTACAAAACCGGCAACGGTTGAAACCGGCGCACAGGTTAATGTTCCGATTTTTGTAAACCAAGGTGATGTGATTCAAATTGACACACGTACCGGTGAATATTTGAAACGAATCTAACAT
>JALEKC010000034.1 GCA_022769325.1 Eubacterium sp.
ATACAAAAGAAAGGAGATCATTTTATGAGACAAAATTTAAAAAAAATGGCAGTTTACCTGACAGCATGTTCTTTACTGGTGGGCGGAGCGGCAGTTCCAAGTCGTGCAGAAGCCAGTGAAACAGTATCCGGGCAGGTGATCCAAAGCCAGATTGAAGAGGAAGGAAAGGTGACCCCGGGTGTGGAAACTGCGAATGTGGAAACTTCAGATGCAACCAATACGAAGCTGCATAAACCAAAAAGACCGGGAAAATCAAAGTGCGGAAATCAAAAGGGGAAAAAGGAAAAACCAGAATGTCCAGTGTGGGGACAGTGGCCGGAATGGATCGCGCTACATATTATGATAATACAACTGTTACCGTGAAAGACAGCGAAGGTGACAAAGTAAAAACTACGATTCTTAAGAAAACCAAGAATAAAATCACTCTTAAGATTAAGGGGCTGGAAAAAAATGAAAAATACTCTGTAACAGTGAAGGGTGTTAAGGCGAAAGATGAAAAAACATATTCTTCTGTGAGCAAAACTTTTACAACAAAATAAATTTATATATGTTATATTATATTTGTGTTGTGGGTAGGAATCAATTATAGATGGGGAGAGCCTTTCATGGATAGTGATAAAAAGACATTTTTTACGAAATACATAAGTTATCATAGCATTTTGAAGAAATTTGTGGTATGATATTGCTAAGTACAACATCAACAGGGAAAACAACAGTAGAGGAGTTTGTAGAAAATGGAGAGTAAATTGCCTGTATATATTATTGGACACAAAAATCCGGATACGGATTCCATATGTTCGGCTATTGCCTATGCGGATTTGAAAAATAAATTGCATGATGGGGGGTATTTTGCGGCCCGTGCAGGGCAGATCAATCAGGAGACGCAATATGTGCTTAAGTTTTTTCAGGCCCATGCGCCTCAGTATATTGAGGATGTCATGACGGAAGTCAGCGATATCGAAATCCGGAAAACAAAAGGGGTATCTGGGAAAATTTCATTGAAAAAAGCATGGAATATGATGCGTGAACTGGATGTGGTGACCCTTCCCATAACATCAAAAAACGATGAATTACTGGGGTTGATAACGATTGGGGACATTGCCACGGCATATATGGATGTGTATGATAACTGTATTTTGTCCACTGCAGGAACTTCCTATAAAAACATTTTGGAGACTTTGGAGGCAGAGATGGTGGTCGGCGATGCCGGAGCCACTTATGAAAAAGGGGAAGTGATTATCGCTGCTGCCAATCCGGACGTGATGGAGGACTATATTCATGAAGGGGATATGGTCATTTTGGGAAACCGCTATGAATCCCAGCTTTGCGCCATTGAGATGGGAGCGGACTGTATCATCGTGTGCATGAATGCAAAAGTATCCAGGACCATTCAGAAAATGGCACAGGAGCATGATTGCAATATCATTGTCACACCATATGACACCTTTACGGCGGCGCGGATGATTAACCAGAGTATGCCCATCGAATATTTTATGAAAAGAAATGGATTGACTACCTTTCATCTTACCGATAAAACAGAGGATATCAAAGAAGTAATGGGAAAAAAACGGCATCGGGATTTCCCTATTTTGGATGAAAAAGATCATTATGTGGGCATGATTTCACGAAGAAATTTGTTGAATTTGCGGAAGAAACAGCTGATATTAGTGGACCATAATGAAGTTTCCCAGACAGTGGATGGGATTGAATTTGCTCATATTTTGGAGATTATTGACCACCATCGTATCGGTACGCTGGAAACTTTAGAGCCGGTTCTGTTTCGCAATCAGCCTCTTGGCTGTACCGCCACGATTATTTATCAGATGTATCAGGAACACGGTGTCGAAATTCCAAAGAATATCGCAGGACTTTTGATGGCGGCTATTATTTCGGATACTTTGATGTTTCGTTCGCCTACCTGCACACCAGTGGACCAGAAAGCGGCAGAGGATTTGTCGGAAATCTGCGGTGTGGAAATTGAAGAATTTGCAGTGGATATGTTTGGGGCAGGTAGTGATTTGAGTTCCCGAGAACCCAACGATATATTTAATCAGGATTTGAAGCGGTTTGAAGTTGGAGAGGTGGAATTTATTGTCAGTCAAATCAACTCCATGAATAGCATTGAACTTCAGGAAATCAAAGAAAAAATCGTGCCATATCTGGAGGAAGTTTTTGACAGCCTTGGCGTGTCTATGGCATTTGTGATGTTAACTAATATTGTCAAAGAGAGCACCGAACTTTTGTGCTTTGGAGAAAAATCAAAAGAAGTTGTCAAAGAAGCATTCCAACTTTCCGGAGATATGAAGCGTATTATTTTAAAGGGTCTGGTATCCAGGAAAAAGCAATTGATTCCGAGTCTGGTTTCTATTTTGCAACAATAAATAAAAAGAAAATGAGAAAGGAGGAAAGTCATGATAGAAATGAGAAGAGAGAAGCGTTGGCCGATTGATCTTCACCTTGAAATTACCAACCTTTTCAAACAGGACAATGTAAAAGTAGAAGATATTAATGCACCTATCGAGGTGTTTAATGTCTCCAAAGTAGGTATAGGTTTTCGCACCAAAAGTGTATTGCCAATTGGCTATTATTTCAATGCCAAACTTACATTGGGGGACGAAGGTACCCTGAATTGTGTGGTGCGAATTATCCGTCAGCAGGATGATGGTGAAAGCAACATATACGGATGCGAAATCGTGGGAACAGCTTCAATTATGGACTACTTATTTAATGATTATGCAGCAAGTCTGAATCAGTGAAAAGAGCGTTTTTATGAGAAAACCAATGAAGAAAACCTTGGCGATGATAATAGTGGGAACTCTCTGTATTACATCTGTTGTAACAGTTTCTACGGATGCCAAGGTTAAGAAACCAAAGCTAAATCTTAAAAAAATTTCATTGAATATGAAACAAAAAAAGAAATTACAACTGAAAAACGCAGTAAATGTGAAAAAAGTAACTTGGAAAAGTTCCAATAACTCCGTTGCTTTTTTGACAAAGAAGAAGAAAAAGTCGGCCGTTGTGGTGGCGAAGAAACAGGGAAAAGCTACCATAACCTGCCAGATAAAAGCAGGAAAAAAGACCTACAAATCTACTTGTAAAGTGACGGTAAAGAAGGTGTCCAAGCCGGTTGCCACGACAGCAGCAGAGTCACAGCAGCCGGAGGCTTCTCCAAGTGATGGTAATATTGGTGTTGCTACCATCGCACCGACAAATTCTTCCACAAATCCGTCGGGAAGCCCATCGGCCACAGACCCACAGCCAACAGATGCAGGAGTGGCGAGTCAGAAGCCGTCAGTGGGACCAACCAAAGTTCCGGCTACGGAAGAACCATCCACCACGGTGCCGACAGCGACACCAAAGGTTACTGTGGCACCTACAGCGACGGCAGGGCAGACCAACCCGCCTGCTACGAGAGTGCCTACGGCGGTGCCATCCACTACGGTACCTACGGATGCGCCTTCAACTACCCCAAATTCCTCGCAAGAACCGACTGCAATGCCATCAAAGGTAAGTTTGGATTTAACTTCGGGAACGTATATCAACAGTGAGGCATATACCAAGCAATGGGCAGGAAATACTTACAATATTGGGGCGTTGATTGCTGCTCAGGGGTACCAAATCAAAGACTTTACAAAAGCTACCGTTGTCATTGAACTCTTAGATGAGAACAAAAAGGTCATTGAAAATCAAGGCTATGGTGCTTTGAAATTATCTACCAAGAACAGTGACTGGGCTGGATTTACAGATGATTATGGCATAAAGAGCGGAGTGGAATCCAATTTGAGCATGGAGGAATATCCAAGCGATGCCACAGACTTATATCTGGTGGTGCAAAATTCTTCGGCAGATGTTAAATACATCCGCGTGGTTTCCATCGAGATGGAGACAGACCCAAGTCTTCTCCCATCCGCTGCACCAGGTAGTACACCGACCGCTTCACCGGCGTCTACGCCGACTATCACACCGACGGTTCCGGCAAAAGTGGACTTGGCAATTGATTCGGCAGATTATATCAATACCAGTGCTTATTCCGGTGTGTGGAAGGGAACATTTTACAATTTACGTGCAGCAGTTACCGCAGCCGGATACAATTTCCTTGATTTTACAGATGTGAAAATCACCGTAAATCTTTTGGATGAAAACAAAG
>JALEKC010000047.1 GCA_022769325.1 Eubacterium sp.
GTGGTTCCAATCAGGCGGACATTTTGCTCTTTTAAAAATCCACACTCTTCCAATTCCATGGCAATATTCAATGCCGCCTGCCCACCCAAAGTAGGAAGTACACTATCCGGTTTTTCTTTTTGTATCAAATTCTTTACAACATCTACCGTAAGGGGTTCGATATATACCTTGTCCGCAATATCTTTATCCGTCATGATGGTGGCAGGGTTTGAATTAATCAAGACCACTTCCATTCCCTCTTCTTTCAGCGAACGACATGCCTGTGTTCCCGCATAATCAAATTCCGCCGCCTGTCCAATGACAATCGGACCGGAACCAATGACCAATACTTTCTTAATTCCATCTATTTTTGGCATCTTTCAAATCCTCCTCTACTGTTCCATCATTTGAATAAAACGATCAAATAATACTTCTGAATCTTTTGGGCCGGCACAAGCTTCCGGATGGAACTGTACCGTAAAGATTTTTTTGTTTATATATCGAAGTCCTTCTACCGTTCCATCGTTTACATTGACAAAAGCAACCTCTGCCACATCGGAAGGGATGGTATCTTCCTTCACCACATATCCATGGTTTTGGGAAGAAATATATACTCTTCCTGTCTCCTGGTCTTTGACCGGATGGTTGGCACCGCGGTGACCATATTTCATTTTTTCAGTATCTGCACCATTTGCCAAAGCCATCAGCTGATGTCCCAGACAAATCGCAAAAATTGGAATGTCTGAATCATACAGCATTTTCAAATTTTCAATAACCTCGGTACACTCTTTGGGATCTCCCGGACCGTTGGTCAGCATAATACCATCCGGATTTTCTTTCAAAATCAATTCCGGATTGGTTCTTGCGGGATATATTTTCACTTCACAGCCTCGCTTCAAAAGGCAGCGGGCAATATTAAATTTTGTCCCAACGTCAAGAATAGCAACCTTCTTTGTCACCGGAATGTTGCTATCTGTATCTAAATCTCCCGGCTTATAAGAAACAACTTCTTTTGTGGTCACTTTATCTACCACACCGGAAACCTTATATTCTTTACATTTTTTCTTTACTTCTTCCAAATCAAAATCTCCATTGGTGGTAATCATCCCGTTCATGGTACCTTTTTCACGGAGAATTTTTGTCAGGGCACGTGTATCAATCCCTTGGATTCCCGGGATGTTTTGCTCAACGAGAAAATCCTGAATGCTTTGTTCATTGCGGAAATTACTGCTAAGACGCGACAATTCACGTACGATAAAACCATCTACATTGGATAATTTGGATTCCATGTCCTTGCGACAAATACCATAATTACCAATAAGAGGATATGTCATGACCACCGCCTGTCCGGCATAACTTGGATCGGTCAATACTTCTAAATATCCTGTCATTGATGTATTAAATACAATTTCACTGACAACTTCTCTTGTGCTTCCGATATTTTCACCGGTAAACACCGTTCCGTCTTCCAGAATTAAATAAGCTTTCATAATTACCTCCATGTTCTTTTATTCAAATGTCAAAATCATCTCGGCAGTTTCCACCAAATTGTTTCCGCTGTCCATACTAAGTTTTTGAATGTATTTGTGTGCATCATTTTCTGTCATTTGATTACGATCCATCAATAACGCTTTCGCCTTATTGATAATCTTCTCTTCCTCCAAAGTGCGTCGCTTTGGCTGTGTTTTTTTCCTGCGCCTTAATTCTCTGGCAAGGTCCATGGTCATCATTTGTACGGTACTGACAAATTCCCGACTGTGGATTGGCATAGCCAGACAAACGATATCCGGACTGATACAGTCTTCCAATTTTGCCGGACTTGCCACAAGCAACATCGAAAACTCACGGGGAAGATATCCATACAACTCACTATAATGCATGTCCGGCAGTTTGTAACCACAAACCACCACGCCTCCATCGGAATCATTGGCTGCTCCGATTGTCTGCGATGCACTATTATATGCCATTGTATCATCAAATCCGTTTCGAATCAAAACATTTCTCAGATTTTTTGCATCTTCTAATTTGGGAAATGCTACTATAATCCGCATATAATTCTTTTGCCTCCTTATCAAATGTTAAGTTTGTCACATCGAACATTTTCAACGAAGCAAACCGTTATACACGGTCTAAATATTTTTCCACTTCCCAGGCAGTGACCTGTCTTGAAAATTCTTCCCATTCTTCCTTCTTTTCATTGATAATAATCTGGGAAAGAGATTTTCCAATCACCTGCTGTAAAAACTCATCCTCTTCAAAGGCGCGTATGGCTTCACGCAAATTGCGGGGAAGAATATCAAATTTCACATTATCTTTCGGAGACACATCATCCATACATACCGGTGGCTCCAATTGCTCACGGATTCCTTCCAGACCCGCTGCCAGACATCCTGCAAGTACCAGATAAGGATTGCTGGCTCCATCAGGGCTTCGTAAAATTACCCGGGAGCCTATGGTACCCACATTGGTCAGTCGAATCAATGGGGTCCGGTTGGTACGGGACCAGGTAATGTCTACCGGTGCATTGTACCCTGGCACCAGTCTTTTATAAGAATTTATAATTGGATTGTTGATTAAGGTCAATCCTTTAATATGCTTTATAATTCCTGCCATAAAATGATAAGCCTCTTTGCTCAGCCCGTCCTCGGCAGATGTGTCGGTAAATATATTTTTCCCATCTTTGCACAAAAACATATTTAAACTCATGGCAGAACCTTTCAATCCATATTTGGGTTTCGGCATAAATGTGGCATGAAGTCCATGCCTTTTTGCCACCGTTCGGACAGTGAGTTTAAAGGTCATAATATTGTCAGCGGTACGCAGTCCTTCATCAAACATAAAATCAATATGATGCTGTGCCACTTCATTGGAATGGTAAGAACTCTCCATGACAAATCCCATCTCTTCCAAAGACAGAACCATATCTCGTCTTGCATTTTCTCCGGAATCCAAAGGTCCGATATCAAAAAATCCACCTTTTTCATTGGAATTTGTAGTTGGCTGTCCATCTTCGTCCGTATCAAATAAAAAGAACTCATTTTCCGGACCTACATTAAAGGTATATCCCTCTTTTTCCGCCTCTTCAAGCACGTTTTTTAAAATGCGTCTTGGATCTGCTTCGTAGGGTGAGCCATCGGGATTCAGTACATCACAGATAAATCTTGCCACACGGCCTCTTTGGGGACGCCATGGAAAAATAGTAAAGGTATCCAAATCCGGAGCCAGGATAAACTCTGACAAATCTTTGGTATCATATCCCTGAATCGCAGCACCGTCAAATACCACACGATTATCCAAAATGCGATCCAGATGATTTGCCGTCATTGCAATATTTTTAAGTGCTCCAAAACTGTCTACAAATTGGAGGCGAATAAATTCCACATCTTCTTCTTCCACCAAACGAACGATATCCTGTTTTGTATACTTTGCCATAGTTCTCCTCATTTCTGCATATTTTAATGCTTTTTTCGCACGATAGGGACTGGCATCTCTTTGTTGTCAGTCCCTAATCTCTTACTTTGCTTCTCTATTATCCGAGGTTGGAATACCCCATCAAATCCTGATCTACTGCTTTTGCCACTTCCCGGCCTTCGCGAATAGCCCATACTACAAGAGACTGTCCACGGTGCATATCTCCTGCCACAAACACATGATCTGCACTGGATTTATACTCTCCCGGCTTCGTGGCAACATTGGTGCGCTCCGTTAATTTCAACTGGAAATCTTTTGCAATATAATCCTGCGTTCCTAAGAAACCTGCTGCAATAAATACAAGATCCACATCTAATACATATTCACTTCCGGCAATCTCGCTCATGTTCATGCGGCCGGTTTTCTCATCTTTTTCCCAAGCAAGTTTCACACATTTCACTTGTTTGAGATTTCCCTTTTCATCCTTCACAAATTCTTTTACAGTTGTCTCATAGATGCGAGGATCTTTCCCAAATACAGCGATTGCCTCCTGCTGACCATAATCTGTCTTCAGGACTTTCGGCCACTCCGGCCATGGATTGCTGTCTGCTCGCTCTTTTGGCGGTTCCGGCATCATCTCAAGCTGAACAACACTTTTTGCTCCCTGGCGAATGGAAGAACCCACGCAGTCATTTCCCGTATCTCCACCACCAATAACCAAAACATTTTTCCCTTTGGCATCCACAAAATCCTGAAAATCCGGATTCAGCACATGCTTGGTTACACGTGTCAGATAATCCACCGCAAAATAGATTCCTTTGGCATCGCGGCCCGGTGCTTTAATATCACGAGGATTGGAAGCACCGCAAGTCAAAACCACCCGGTCAAATTCTTCCAAAAGCTGTTTGGCTTTTATATCCACACCAACGTTAATACCAGTCTTGAAAACCACGCCTTCTTCTTCCAGAATTTTAACCTTTCTCTCAATAACAGTTTTCTCCAATTTCATATTGGGAATACCATACATCAAAAGTCCGCCTGGGCGATCCGAACGTTCAAACACCGTAACACTGTGTCCGCGTTTATTTAACTGATCCGCAGCTGCCAGTCCCGAAGGTCCTGAGCCCACAATGGCCACTTTCTTTCCGGTTCTGACTTTGGGAGGATTTGCCTCCATCAACCCATTGGCATAACCATATTCAATGATGGCATTTTCATTTTCCTTAATGGTAACCGGGCAGTCATTAAGTCCACATGTACAAGCCGCTTCACAAGGTGCCGGACAGACACGGGAAGTAAATTCCGGAAAATTGTTGGTTTTCAATAATCTTCCCAATGCCTCTTCATAATTATCCAGATACAAAAGATCGTTCCACTCCGGACACATATTATTCAGCGGACACCCGGAGGCCATACCGCCAATCATCATACCGGATTGGCAAAATGGAACACCACAATCCATACATCTGGCAGCCTGTGCTTTTCTTTCTTCATGAGACATCGGAACATGAAACTCGTTGAAATTTTTTATTCTCTCAAGAGGTCCGATTTCCTTATTTCCTTTACGTTCATATTCTAAAAATCCGGTTGGTTTACCCATTTCATCTCAACCCTTTCTATTATAAATTATTTGTCATGACATTGCAACTATTTTTAAGCATTTTGCTTTTGTGTCGCATAAAATGCTTCAATCAACGCCTGCTCATTGCTAAGCCCTTTTTCTTCCATGATTGCAATCTGCTGCATCATGTTTTTATAGTCATGAGGAATGATTTTTTTGAATTTCGGAAGATAATCTTTGAAATTCTCCAAAATCTCTTTTCCTTTTTGGGATCCTGTCGCTTCCACATGAGCTTCAATCATATCTTTCAGCTGCATAACATCATATTTATTGGAAACTGCCTCAGAGGAAACCAGTTCTTTGTTTAATTTCAAATACAAGTCACTATTTTCATCTAAAACATAAGCAATTCCACCACTCATACCAGCGGCAAAGTTTTTGCCGGTAGGACCGAGAATAACAACACAACCGCCTGTCATATATTCACATCCATGGTCACCAACTCCTTCTACCACAGCATGAACACCTGAGTTTCGTACACAGAAACGTTCGCCTGCCACACCATTGATATAAGCAGTTCCACTGGTAGCACCATACAAAGCCACGTTACCAATGACAATATTCTCTTCCGCTTTGTATTGAACTTGTTCCGGCGGGAATACAATCAGCTTACCGCCAGACAGCCCTTTTCCAAAGTAGTCATTGCTGTCACCTTCGAGTTTGAGAGTCAAACCTTTTGGAATGAAAGCTCCAAAACTCTGACCGCCACTTCCTTCACATTCAATGACAAAGGTATCTTCCTTCACATCATCACCAAGTTTTTTGGTGATTTCAGAACCAAGAATGGTACCAAGGGAGCGATCCGTATTGGTAATCTTTGCCTGAATGGTTTTCGGCTCTCCCGTCTCAAGATTCTCTGCGAATTTCTTCAGGAATACTTTTTCATCGATGGTTTTATTTAATTTAAAATCATAAATATCTTTTCGATTGAACTTATTTTTCTTTTCCTTCACAAATGGATTGTTGATGATAGCGGACAAATCCAATTTTCCGGCACGTTCCATATCCAGGTCTTCGCGAACTTTCAAAAGATCCGTACGTCCAACCAGTTCATCCAATGTCCGGACACCAAATTTCGCCATCAATTCCCGAACTTCTTCTGCGATAAATTTCATAAAGTTTTCCACATATTCCGGTTTTCCTTTAAATCGTTTGCGAAGTTCCGGATTCTGGGTAGCCACACCGACAGGACAGGTATCCAGATTACATACACGCATCATCACGCATCCCATGGTTACCAAAGGTGCTGTCGCAAAGCCAAATTCCTCTGCTCCAAGGAGTGCAGCAATCATCACATCGCGCCCTGTCATCAATTTACCATCCGTTTCGATAACAACTTTTGAGCGAAGTCCGTTCATCAAAAGTGTCTGATGGGTTTCTGCAAGTCCCAGTTCCCAAGGAAGTCCGGCATTATGAATAGAACTTCCCGGTGCTGCTCCGGTACCACCATCGTATCCGGAAATCAATACCACTTCGGCTCCTGCCTTCGCCACACCGGCTGCCACCGTTCCGACTCCGGCTTCGGATACAAGTTTAACGGAAATTCTGGCATCCTTATTGGAATTCTTTAAGTCATAAATCAACTGTGCCAAATCCTCGATGGAATAAATGTCATGATGAGGTGGCGGAGAAATCAAGGATACACCCGGTGTCGAATGTCTTGT
>JALEKC010000055.1 GCA_022769325.1 Eubacterium sp.
AAAAAAATAGTTGATAATAATCGCCAATCGGTTATAATAATATTAGAAGGTGATGCACAGCCTTATAAGTGAGCGAGTTATAAGTGGGTGATGCACAGCCCAAAAATGAGCGAGTTAACAGCAGGGGCATTTGTTTTATGCCCCTGTTATTTTTTAGGAGGAAACATTGAGAGGACTGAAATTATACGAGATAAATCCAAAGTACATAAAATATTTAGCACAGTACCAGGAACACATCTTTATTTCGGACGGAAATAAAGCAAGCAGAAAATATATAGGTATTGTTTTGCAAATAAATGAAATGAACTATTTCGCACCTTTATCTTCGTTTAAGCCTAAGCACAAGAAGATGAAGGAGTCTGTTGATTTTATTAAGATTTGTGATTATGCAGTGATCAATATAAATAATATGGTGCCGGTGCCAGAGGGAGAGTATCATTTGGTGGATGTTAATGGTACAAAAGACATGCAATACCGCTATTTGATGCAAGCAGAAAGTCGTGAAATTAATCGACAGAGGAATCGGATTATAAAAAATGCTGACATCGTATATAAGCACAAATTACGAAACGGTGACACCACACCGCTTGCTAGGCGTACGAATGATTTTAAAGAATTGGAAAAACGATGTAAACAATATTGATTGATATAATGATGTTGGGGTCACAAACGTGGAATCCATTTCCCTTGCATTTTTCACCTCTTTGTGCTATTCTTTATTTTGAGCGGTATTCGTAGGAAACTGCATCAGATGATATGTGTCACCAGATAAACTCGGGTCAAAGGAGGCGGTGACATGCAGATAGGTTTTATCGGCGCAGGAAAGGTCGGATGTTCCATGGGACGTTATATGAAGGAACAGGGACTGCCGGTGGCCGGATATTATAGCCGACAGATAGAAAGCTCGAAATTTGCCGGGACTTTCACAGGTACGGAGGCTTTTGAGACGATAAAAGAAATGACAGAAAAATGCGACATTCTTTGCATTACAACGACAGATGGAGAGATTGAAAATGCATGGAATGAGTTGCAAAAACAAGAATTAGAAGGAAAAATTATTTGCCATTTTAGTGGCTCATATTCATCTGCTGTTTTTAAAGGAATCGAAGAGAAAAAAGCAATGGGCTGTTCGATTCATCCTATGTGTGCGTTCAGCGACAAATCCACAAGTTATCGACAACTAAATCAAGTTCTATTTACCATGGAAGGAGAAGACAAAGCCCTTGCGACGATGCGCCCCCTGTTTGAACAAATGGGGAATCGGGTACTCCGGATTGCTTCGGACAAAAAAGTCCTTTATCATTGTAGTGCTTCCCTGGTAAGTAATTTCATGATTGGGCTTTATCAGATGGGATTGGATTGTATGGAAGAATGCGGTCTGACACGGGAAGAAGCAGAGCTTCTTTTTCGCCCCCTGATTTGTGGAAATATCGCCAAAATGCTGGATAAAGGACCGGAAAAAGCTCTTTCAGGACCAATTGAGCGAAATGACACGCAGACAATTGACAAACATTTACAAGTCTTAGAGGACAAGGACAGAGAATTGTATTGTCTGGTGGGAGAAAAGGTTTTGGAAGTGGCGAAAAAAAGAAATCCATCCGTGGATTACCGGGAATTGGAGAATCTTTTGGAAAAGAAAGGAAGCAGATAGCATGAAAAATACAGTATTGACATTTCAGCAGGCAAAGGAAAATAAGGATAAGCTGACCATGTTGACAGCTTATGATTATTCTACAGCAAAATTGATTGATGAGGCAGGGGTCAATAGTATTCTCGTGGGGGACTCCCTGGGCAATGTAATTCTTGGATACGAGGACACGATTTCTGTTACAATGGAGGATATGATTCATCACGGCGCAGCCGTGGCGCGAGGTGCAAAAAATGCGCTGGTTATCATTGATATGCCGTTTATGTCCTATCAGACCTCCGTTTATGATGCTCTTGTCAATGCAGGCCGTCTGATGAAAGAAGGACGGGGAGATGCTGTAAAATTAGAAGGCGGAATCGAGGTTTGTCCGCAAATTAAAGCCATTGTAGATGCCGGAATTCCGGTATGTGCCCATATCGGACTGACCCCTCAGTCCATCAATGCCTTTGGTGGTTTCAAGGTTCAGGGAAAAAGTGAAGAAGCAGCAAAGAAGCTTCTTGAGGATGCCAAAGCAGTGGAAGAAGCGGGAGCATTTGCCGTGGTGATTGAAGGTGTTCCGGCGAAGATTGCCGCCCTTATTACGGAGAAGGTAAGCATCCCAACCATTGGAATTGGCGCAGGAAAGGATTGTGATGGACAAGTTCTCGTGTATCAGGATATGTTGGGAATGTTTTCAGATTTTACACCAAAATTTGTAAAACGTTATGCAAGTATCGGTGAAGTGATGAAAGATGCCTTTGGAAAATATATACAAGAAGTAAAAAGTGGTGCTTTCCCGGAAGAACAGCACACTTATAAAGTGGATGACAGTGTAATTGAAAAATTATATTAAGCAATGACGATTCACTAGATTTCCCTGGAAGAAATCAGAATGGAGGAAAAAAATGGAGATTATTACAACGGTTGAGGGAGTAAGAAAGCAGGTAAAAGAGTGGAGAAAAGAAGGATTGACCGTAGGGCTTGTACCTACTATGGGCTATCTTCACGAAGGACATAAAAGCCTGATTGATAAGGCAGTTGCGGAGAATGACCGGGTGGTTGTCAGTGTCTTTGTCAATCCTATCCAGTTTGGGCCAAGTGAAGATTTGGCAAGTTATCCAAGAGATTTGGAGCGGGACGCGGAGCTTTGTGAAAAAGCAGGCGCAAATGTAATCTTCCATCCGGAAGACAGTGAAATGTACTTTGACGATTTCTGCACCTATGTGGATATGGATGATTTGACAAAAGGATTGTGTGGAAAGACGAGACCGACCCATTTTCGTGGAGTTTGTACGGTAGTATCGAAACTATTTCACATTGTGGCACCGGATCGCGCTTATTTTGGGCAAAAAGACGCACAGCAGTTGGCGGTCATTCGTCGGATGGTCCGCGACCTGAATTTTGATTTGGAAATTGTTGGTTGTCCAATCGTGCGTGAGGAAGACGGTTTGGCAAAAAGTTCCCGCAATACTTATCTGAATGCCGAGGAGCGCAAGGCTGCTGTTGTTTTGCACAAAGGTTTGACGGAGGGAGAAAAACTTTTACAAGCAGGAGAAAAGGACGCAGCCAAAGTGATTGCTGCGGTTCGTGAAGTGATTGAAAAAGAACCACTGGCAAAAATTGACTATGTGGAACTGGTGGACTGGAATACGTTAAAACCTGTAAATACGGTAGAAGATACCGTCCTTATGGCAGTTGCCGTATACATCGGAAAAACAAGACTTATTGATAATGTTATACGATAAAAGCATTTGTTTTTTTCGAGAAGAAAGAGAGGAAAGAATCAAAATGCTGGAACCGGAAAAAGTACAATTATCGCCGATGCAAAAAACGTGGATTTTAGATTTGGATGGCACCATTGTCGTTCACGATGGTCCTTACATTTTGGGGAAAGATAAGTTTTTGCCGGGGGCTCAGGAGTTCCTGGCGAGCATCCCTGAAAATGACATTATTATCTTTTTGACCGCCCGGGGCGAGTGGGAAAAAAATCATACATTGAAATTTTTGAAAGAAAATCATGTCCGGTATGACCATATTATTTTTGGGGCAGGACAGGGTGAACGCATCTTGATCAATGACAATAAGCCGGACGGGCTGGTGACAGCTCTGGCAATCAATACAACCCGAGACTGTTTTTGCCGGACCAGGTTTGAGACGGATTACAATTTGGGGACCATGTATGACTAAAAAGTTTTGAACAAATGCACATTTTATAGAAAAAAAGTTTTGAACAAATGCACATTTTGGTGTAAAATAGTTTTGAACAAATGTTGTTTTTCTGATGTGAAGGAGGTGCGTTCATGTTTTTTAGGCGAAAAGCGTATGACAGATTATGTGAATGGAAAGAAAAATATGCGGACCATTATAGCATTCTTTTAGAAGGCGCCAGACGAGTGGGAAAATCGACAATTGCGGAGCAGTTTGCAAAAAATGAGTATGAGACTTATATTTTAATTGATTTTGCAAATGCCAACGATACGTTGATATCCTGCTTTGATGATATCAATGACCTTGATATTTTCTTTTTGCGCTTACAGGCAGTCACAGGCGTGAAACTGGTGGAGCATAAATCGGTTGTTATTTTTGATGAAATACAATTGTTTCCGAAGGCAAGACAAGCAATTAAATATTTGGTAAAAGACGGACGATATCATTATATCGAAACGGGTTCATTAATATCCATTAAAAAGAATATAAAAGATATTTTGATTCCATCTGAAGAAATGAAAATGTCAATATATCCCATGGATTATGAAGAATTTTTGTGGGCGACGAACAATTCCAATTATGAATTGCTTGAAAAATTGTATGAGAGAAAAAGGGAAGTAGGTCAGCAGTTAAATCGTAAACTAATGCGGGATTTTCGAATTTATATGGCGGTGGGAGGTATGCCCCAGGCCGTGAATGCGTATGTAGAAGGGAAAAATTTCAGCGAAATTGATGCTGTCAAGCGAACAATTCTTTCTCTATATGAAGATGATTTCAAAAAAATAGATGCATCGGGGAAAATATCTGCCATGTTTCATTCTATTCCGGCGCAATTGGCAAAGGGGACAAAAAGATATTTGATTTCAGCTGCCACGGGAAAAAGAAAAGGGAAAAAAGATGAAGAATTGTTGTATGAACTGGCGGATTCTAAAACGGTACTTTTATCCTATAATTCAACAGACCCAAGAGTAAGTTTATCCATGACAAAAGATATAAGAAGCTATAAAATGTATATCTGTGATACAGGGCTATTTGTAACGTTGATGTTTATGGATCGACCGGAAGTTGAAAATGATATTTATGCAAAATTATTGTCGGATAAACTACCGGCTAATTTAGGGTATTTATATGAAAATGTGGTTGCGCAAATGATTGCGTCTACGAATCGAGAATTGTATTATCATACTTGGAAAAAGAAAAACACCTCTCATTATTTTGAAATTGATTTTTTGGTTTCGAGCAAGGATAAGGTTAAGGCAATAGAGGTAAAATCTTCTGGCACAGGGAAACATGAATCCATTTTACGGTTTCAGGAGAAGTATTCTCAAAATGTCAAAGGTTCTTACGTTATATCGCAAAAAGATGTGTCCAAGAAAGAAGGAATACGATTTTTGCCAGTCTATTTTGTACCGTTTTTGTTGCGGTAATTAGTAAAGGATGTGTGAAATGGAAAATATACAATTTGATATTGTGAATCAGGACTTAAATCCCACCTTTCTTTTTTCCTGCCAAGTTGAGAGAAAGAACAGTGAAAATAATTATCATACGCATGATTTCATTGAAATCGGCATTATCTTAAAAGGAGAGGGGATTTACCATGTGAATGATACCTATGTACCGGTGAAAGAAGGGGATGTATTGATCTTTAATCCGGGAGTAGGGCATGAAAGTATTATTCGGGAAGGTGACAGTGAGCGGCTGGAATATTTTGTGGGGCTTGCAGATGTGTCATTTCACGGGATGAAAGAAAATCATATCGAACTAAAAGACGGTGGAAATGTATTGTCAACTTCCGGGAAGACGAGGCGTGCCATTTTTGGGCTCTGTGAGGCTATGGAGCAGGAAAATAGCGAGAGAAAACCGGGAAGCTATTTTATGCTAAAGGCTTATTTGACACAGCTTTTGCTACATATTATCAGGGAAGAAATACAACTGGTTCCACCGCTGCAAGGCCGGAAGTTCGAGTCTACCGGGAAAAAATATGTGGCGACACAAATTGCAGACTACCTGGATGAGCATTATGCAGAAAAGATTTCTCTGGATCAAATTGCGGCAAATATGTATTTGAGTCCTTTTTATATCTCAAAAATATTTAAGTCCGAGATTGGAGAATCGCCTATTCATTATTTGATTCGGGTGCGAATGGAGCATGCGAAGAAACTGCTGGAGCAAAATGAGGATTATGCGGTGGCAGAGATTGCAGAGAGAGTGGGATACGAAGATGCCTACCACTTTAGTAAGTTGTTTAAAAAGGCGTATGGGATATCACCCATGAAGTATAGGAACAGTGTGAGGTAAGATTATATCAATGAAATGTAAAAGGGCTGTTGCAAATGAACGGATTTTGTGCAACAGTCTTTTTTTGTTGTTGTGGTGCGCCTAGCGGCGCAAGTTTCTAATGGGTGAAAGTCCCCAATCCGCCCTAGTAGTGGGAAGGATACAGCCAAGACCAGGGGTGTTCATCGTGTTTGCACGAAATTACAGCCCTGGAGGAGAAAACAGCCATTAGGTCTGTAAAGGATGGGGACGCATTACAGACCTGGAGGAGAAAACAGCCATTAGGTCTGTAAGGCCAGTCGCCCATTTACAGACCAAACTGGCAAAAATCCTCGTAGGTCTGTAAAGTCGGTCGCCCATTTACAGACCGGGCTCCTGAAACACCCCCGCAGGTCTGTAAAGCTTGGTAGCCCATTACAGACCTAGAACTGCAAAACTGCCATTAGGTCTGTAAAGCTTGGTAGCGCATTACAGACCTGGAGCCGAAAAACTGCCATTAGGTCTGTAAAGCTTGGTAGCCCATTACAGACCTAGAGCTTCAAAAGCGTCATTAGGTCTGTAATGCTAGGTGGTCTCTCGCCGGGGCACAGGATTATACAAGAAAAGGGACAAGAAAATCCATTTCTTTTTTCTTCGTTTTTGTTAATATACTAATTACAATGATTTTTAGAACGAGAAAAGGAGGAGAAGCGTGGATGTTACAGTATAAGGTACCGGACGATAAGAAGGTGCGGGTGATTGTGGACAGTGATGCGGCTTGCGAGGCGGATGATCCATTTGCGATTGCACATGCCCTCATGTGCGAGAAGTTTGTGGTGAAGGCAATTTTTGCGGAACATTTCAATTGTGAGGGCAGTATGGAACGAAGTTATGAAGAGATTCAGAGGGTGCTTCGGGCAATGAAAAAAGAGGTTCCGGTGTTGAAGGGGGAAAAGGGAAAATTGGAACAAAAGGCAGCAGGAGAACTTTCGGCAGCGGCAAAATTTTTGATTGAGGAAGCCCTAAGAGACGAGGAAAAGCCTCTATATGTATTGTGTATTGGTGCGATTACCAATATCGCAGCGGCGATTCAGGAGTGCCCGGAAATTGTGTCGCGAATGACGGTGGTGTGGATTGGCGGACAGAGCCACGAGTATAGCACCAGTGAAGTTCGAGAATTTAATGCCGGAAATGATATCGAGGCAGCCAATCTTGTGTTGGGAAGTGGGGTAAGATTTTGGCAGATTCCCAACGATGTCTATGGGAGTATGCGCATCAGCCTTGCCGAGATACAGAGGCGAATTGCTCCTTGTGGCGAAATTGGAAAGCATTTGTTTGAACAGATGGAGAGTTATAACCGGTCGGAGCGTGCAGGGTGGACACCGGGAGAGAGCTGGACGCTGGGAGATTCACCGGCAGTTGGTGTTGTGATGGATGAAGCTTGTGGAAAATTTCATGAGGCAGAGGCTCCGGTTATCAACGAAGATACCACCAATCGTTTTGAGAGTGGACGCCCGAAGATTCGGGTGTATACCTCTATTGATTCCCGGTTTATATTGGAAGATTTTATTGCAAAATTGGAATGTTTTTATGGGAAATAGAATAGTGAATCGAAAAGGAGAGAAATGATGAAACAATATATCGTAAATCAAAACGAAGAAGTAAAATTTAACAACCGCACATTTTCCTGCATCGGAACCGGGCGAATGGATTTGGCATTGCATCAGGAATATTTAGATCAGCTTCGTCTGGTGCAAGAAGAAATCGGATTTGAATATATTCGCGGCCATGGATTGTTTTGTAAAGATATGGCAATTTATCAGGAGTTGGAACTGCCGGATGGTTCCATTCGGGAAGAGTACAATTTTACCTATCTGGACCAGGTGATGGATGCCTACCAGGACCTGTTCATCCGGCCATTTTTGGAATTAGGTTTTATGCCGGAAAAAATGGCAAGTGGGGAGGAAACCGTCTTTTATTGGAAAGGAAATATTACGCCTCCGGCAGACTATGACAAGTGGTCAAGACTAGTAAAAAATACCTTGTTGCATTTCATGAAGCGTTATGGAGAAGAAGAGGTGCTGCAATGGCCAATCGAGGTTTGGAACGAACCGAATCTACCGGTTTTTTGGAAAGATGCGGACAGACAGGAGTACTTTCATCTGTATGAAGTGACAGCGAAAGCAGTAAAAGAAGTACATCCGAAACTGCGCGTGGGAGGACCCGCCATCTGCGGTGTGGACGATGTGTCATGGCTGAAGGATTTTCTGGATTTTGTAAAAGAAAAAAAACTTCCTCTTGATTTTGTGACCAGACATCATTACACCAGTTATGTTCCGGAACGCTGTGGGCATTATGGATATATTGAACTGCACGATCCGGAAGATGCTTTCTCAGTATTGGAAAGATCGAGAGAAATTGTAGACAGTTACGAAGAATTTGCAGGTAAAGAGATACATATTACAGAGTTTAATACCTCCTATATCCCCAATGCGCCGGTACACGATACTTGCTATAATGCCGCTTATGTGGCACATATGCTGTCACGGCTGGGGAATTGCCATGCGTCGTATTCCTATTGGACTTTTGGTGATGTATTTGAGGAAAATGGTGTTCCATTCACCCCATTTCATGGAGGCTTTGGCCTGGTGGCCAATGGATGTATTCCCAAACCTACATTTTGGACATTTGCCTTTTACAAAGGATTGGAAGGAAAATGCATTCACCGCTCGGAAGATGCCCTACTGGTAAAGAAGGACAATGGAAGTTTTTATGGAGTTGCATGGAATCCGGATCATGATGGAAGCGGAAAAGAATTGGATTTGAACTTTTCCATCGCCCTTCCGGAAGAGCAGGAGGAATATTGTCTGATTTGCCATCTTGTGGATGAAAACCATGGCAATCCCTTAAAGGTGTGGCATGATTTGGGAGAGCCGGCAAATCCAACCAGAGAGGAAACCAGTCTTCTTCGGGAGGTGGCGCATCCGTTCCTTACTACAACCAATTTAAAGGTGGAGAAAGGGGAAATTCAACTGTCACTGCATTTGACAAAAAATGCCATTCTAGCTTTTGAACTGCGAAAGGTAGAGCGTTGTCAAGATGCAGGATATGATTATGAGCGAGTAATTTCCCAAAAAGTCTCTTCCCCAAAATAGAAAAAAAGAGAGGAGAAATAAGATGACTCCGTTAAAATGGTTTTTTGGATTTTTAAAGAAATATCGTTTGGCAATTGTCATGGGACTTGTTTTAATGACCATTATCGTGGCATGTGCCATTGTTAATCCTTATATTTCCGGTATGATTGTCGATGATGTGATACAAGGCGGGGCCTATGAATTACTGCCCCGATTAATCGCCATTATGCTGGGGGTTACCGCCGTGCGCGCACTTTTTAGATATGCGACGCAGATGTTATTCGAAACATGCTCCCAGGGGGTATTGTATCGGATGCGGGATGCGGTGTACCGTAAACTTTTGCAGGAAGACTTTGCATTTTACAACCGCAATCGCACAGGGGACTTGATGAGTCGCCAGACCGGAGATATGGATGCTATTCGACATTTTGTGGCATTTGTCATTTATACCGTATATGAAAATATGTTGATGTTTATCTTTGCCCTTGTGATGATTTTTATGGTAAATATCAAACTTGCCCTGTGTATGATGGCAGTTCTCCCTTTTTGCATTCTGACTACCTATTTGCAGTCAAAATATGTAAAACCGAGATTCCATCAATGTCGACAGAGTTTTTCCAGCCTCAATTCCTTTGTGCAGGAAAATATCAGCGGAAACCGGGTGGTAAAAGCATTTGCAAAGGAAGAATACGAAAAAGAAAAATTTGAAAAGGAAAATGATAAATACCGGGAGGCAGAATTGGAAGCAGCTTCTATTTGGTGTCGTTTTGTGCCGATTTTTGAGCTGCTGTCTAACCTTCTGATGGTTGTTCTTATTTTGTATGGAGGCTATCAGGTCATTTGCGGGGAGATGACTTTGGGAAATCTTGTGACGGTAAATGGGTATCTGTGGATGCTCTCCAATCCTCTGCGTTTTGCGGGATGGTGGGTCAATGACGTGCAGCGATTTATCACTTCCGTGGAAAAAATATATGATACTTATTCCAAAGAGCCGGAGGTAAAAAGACCGAAAAAGGGCATTAAGCGCAAAGAAATGCAGGGAAATGTGGAATTTCGAAATGTGTCCTATGAAGTAGAAGGAGAGGACATCATTCAAGATATCAGTTTCTCTGTGGAAAAGGGGCAGACCATCGGTATTCTGGGGTCTACCGGAGCTGGAAAATCTACCATTATGAACCTTCTATGTCGTTTTTATGATGTGACAAAAGGGGAAGTTCTGGTGGATGGAATCAATGTCCGGGACTGGGATTTGCACGATCTCAGGGACAATATCGGAATGGCGATGCAGGATGTATTTTTGTTCTCTGATACCATCGAGGGAAATATCGCTTATGGGAAGCCGGATTGCTCGTTTGAGGAAGTGAAGGAGGCAGCTGTGATGTCCGATGCCAACCTCTTTATCAAGGCAATGCCGGAGGGCTATGATACGGTGGTAGGTGAGCGTGGCGTGGGATTGAGCGGAGGTCAAAAACAACGTATTTCCCTGGCGAGAGCGCTTTTAAAAAGACCTTCGATTTTGATTTTGGATGATACTACGTCGGCGGTGGATATGGAAACCGAAAGTTATATTCAGGATCAATTGAAAAAATTGGGGAAAAAGCATACAATTTTTGTAATTGCGTATCGGATTTCTTCCATAAAAGATGCGGACATGATTTTGGTTATGGAAGAGGGACATATCGTGGAGCGGGGAAATCACGAGTCCTTGCTCAAAGAAAATGGATATTATGCCACGGTTTACAGGCATCAGAATGGATTGGAGGGATAAGGTATGGCAAAGAGAAATACATTTTCAGAAGATGAACTATATGAAGAAAAATTTGATATCAATCAGCTGAAAAGATTGCTTCACTACATAAAGCCCTACCGTGGCCAATTTGTCCTGGTGGCGGTGCTGATGCTGAGTTCCTCCGGACTGTCCATGTTGATTCCCACCTTTTTTATGAAGGTTATGGATGACTGCATTCCTCTTGGCATGCCGGGAATGAAGCCGATTTTCGGCTATGTTGTGGCAATTTTGCTGATTACGGTTTACGGTATGATCAGCTTGAAATTAAAGATTCGGTATATGAGCCGCATAGGGCAAAATATCATTCATGAAATCCGTAGCGACATTTTTAACCATTTACAGGAACTGCCATTTTCTTATTATGATGAAAGACCCCATGGAAAAATTCAGGTTCGTGTGGTAAACTATGTAAATAACCTGAGTGATTTATTGTCCAATGGGTTCATCAATACCATAACGGATTTGTGCAATCTGTTTTTTATCGTTGGTTTTATGCTTGCCATCAATGTGAAGTTAACTCTGCTTTGTATGTGCGGTTTGCCGGTGTTGATTCTGGTAGTGGTACTTATTAAGCGCAAGCAGCATAAATCCTGGCAGATTCAGTCCAATAAGCAGTCCAATTTAAATGCCTATATTGCGGAGAGCATAAATGGTGTGCGTGTGACGCAATCCTTTGTCCGGGAAGAGGAAAATATTGATATATTTAACGGATTATCAAGAAGTTATCGAAAGGCCTGGATGCGGGCAGTGCGTTATAATTTTTTGATGTCTCCCATGGTTGATATTATTTCCAATATTACCACCGCATTTATTTATGTTTTAGGGATTCAATGGATGTTTCAACCAGGCTCCGACATAACGGTAGGTGTATTAATTGCCTTTACGGCCTACATCAGCCGTTTTTGGAACCCCATCAACACATTGGCATCTTTTTACAATTCTTTGTTGACGGCGATTTCCTATCTGGAGCGAATTTTTGAGACGATAGACGAACCGGTTGCCATAAAAGACCGGGAGGATGCTATTTCCATGCCACCGATTACCGGAGAAGTGGAATTTAAGGATGTGACATTTAGCTATGAACCGGGAGTTGAGATTTTGCAACATGTGAATTTAAAGGCGAAGCCGGGAAAATGCATCGCCATTGTGGGACCTACCGGGGCCGGAAAATCCACCATTGTAAATCTAATCAGTCGGTTTTATGATGTGGACAGTGGTCAGGTGCTGATTGATGGCATTGACGTCAGCAGCGTGACGTTAAAAAGTCTGCGAAGTCAGATGGGAATTATGATGCAGGACAGTTTCATCTTCTCAGGGACGATTATGGATAATATTCGCTATGGCAATCAGGAAGCAACGGATGAAGAAGTTGTGGAGGCGGCGAAAGTGGTATGCGCCCATGATTTCATCATGGAAATGGAAGATGGTTATCAGACGGTGGTAAACGAGCGAGGCAGCAGGCTTTCAGCCGGACAGCGCCAATTGATTTCATTTGCCAGAGCCCTTCTTGCCTGCCCCAATATTTTAATTATGGATGAAGCCACCTCCAGTATCGATACAGAGACGGAGATTCTCCTGCAAAAAGGCTTGAACCGGCTTTTGGAAGGACGTACTTCTTTCATCATCGCCCATCGGCTTTCTACCATTAAACATGCGGATGAAATATTGTATGTGGATAAAGGTGGTATCCAGGAACGGGGAAATCACCAGGAACTGATGGCGAAAAAGGGAGAATATTATCGCTTGCAAATGGCACAACAAAGCTAATGAAGTGGGTTATGAAAGGAGACTGACATGACAGGATACCAATTAATATGGCTGTTTTTATGCTATTCCTTTTTGGGATGGATGTTAGAAACGGTGGTGGCAACACTGCGACAGCGACATATTACTAATCGTGGATTAATCAATGGACCATTTTGTATCATTTATGGAATCAGTGCACTTTTGATTTCTTTTACGGTGCAGGAACTTACCGGATTTATGTTGTTTTTGTTTGCGGCTGTTTATGCCACTGCTGTGGAGTGGATTGCCGGGCATTTGATAGAAAAGATATATCATGAGCGCTGGTGGAATTACTCGGATGTAAAATGGAATCTAGGTGGCTATGTCTGTCTTCCGACCTCTGTTTTATGGGGGCTCCTTGGATTTGTGGCAGTCAAGGTGGGCAATCAATTGCTGGTGGATTTATTTGATATCATCCCTTCCGTTGCCATGCATTTGATTATCTGGATATTGATAGGACTTTTAATGGCGGACATATTATTCTCCCTGATTCCCATTTTTTACAAGGGGGAAGGGGTGGAACTGGTAAAAGAAGCCGATGGTAAATTTTCAGAAATCAGCAAGAGACTGCAACACTGGATTCATACCAAAATGACAAAACGTATCCAAAAAGCGTATCCCAAATCGGAAAAAGTGGATAACCCGGAAAAGAAAACAGATGTCTTTGCCTATGGATGTGGTTTTTACAAAGTAGTACTTTTATTTTTCATCGGTTCCTTTCTGGGGGATGTTGTGGAAACCATCTTTTGCCGTCTCAAAGCGGGTGTGTGGATGAGTCGTAGCAGTGTGGTATGGGGGCCTTTCAGCATCGTCTGGGGGCTTGCTATTGCAGTCATTACGGCAATGCTGGTGCGATACAAAGACCGAAGTGACGGATTTTTGTTTACGCTGGGAGTTTTTCTGGGTGGTGCCTATGAATATCTTTGCAGTGTATTTACCGAAATTGTATTTGGAAAAGTTTTTTGGGATTACAGTGACATGCCCTTTAATCTCGGCGGGAGAATCAATCTTTTGTACTGCCTGTTTTGGGGCATTGCTTCCGTGGTGTGGTTCAAAATTATTTATGTGCGGATATCGGATTTGATTGAAAAGATTCCGGTAAAAATTGGGAAAATTGTGACGTGGACCTTGATTGCTTTTATGGCAGTCAATGTTACGGTGACCTGTATGGCACTGGTTCGTCACGATGAAAGAAGCCATGGCGTGCAGGCAGAAAGCAGCTGGCAGATTTGGATGGATGAACATTATGACGATGCCAGAATGGCAAAAATTTATCCCGATGCCCAGCAGGCGAATTGATGGGAAAAGATTGATTTTTTCTTCTGCTTGCGTTATAATAGCGATATTCCATAAAGAAAGGAGACTTACCATGACGTATGTATGTGAAGTTTGCGGATGGGAATATGATGAGGAGCAGGGATACCCTGAAGGCGGTATTGCTCCGGGAACAAAATGGGAAGATGTTCCGGAAGATTTCGTCTGCCCACTCTGTGCAGTAGGGAAAGATCAATTCTCTGCAAAATAAAATTATAAAAATACCCCCTTGCATCTACCGAACGTATGTGCTATACTGATACAAAACATATGTTCGGAGAAGCTGAGGGGGTATTTTTATGGATTTATCGGCAGACATTTTTGAAAAATTGGAGATATTATCGGACGCAGCCAAGTATGATGTGGCTTGTACGTCCAGTGGAAGCAGTCGCCAGGGAAAAAAGGGCATGATGGGAAATACGGTTTCCGGTGGGATTTGCCATTGCTTTGCAGCAGATGGCAGATGTATTTCTTTGTTGAAGATTTTACAGACCAATGAATGTGTATATGATTGCAAATATTGCCAGAACCGTTGTTCCAATGACATTCCCCGGGCCACCTTTACACCGGAAGAAATTGCAGAATTGACAATTGCCTTTTATCGAAGGAATTACATCGAAGGGCTGTTTTTAAGTTCCGGGATTCGGAAAAATCCGGATTATACCATGGAGCAGATGTATCAAGTGGTCTATCTTTTGCGAAACCGATACCAATTCAATGGCTATATTCATGTAAAGGCCATTCCCGGGGCAGATCCGCTTTTGATTGAAAAGACCGGATGGCTGGTAGACCGGATGAGTGCCAATCTTGAACTACCCACGGCAGAGGGATTGAAAAAACTGGCGCCCCAAAAGTCCCGTAAAAAGATTTTGACGCCCATTCGCCAAATTCAGGTGGGAAGGCAGGAAAATGAACTATTGCTCCGTGATGGCAGGCATTCCGGGACCCCTCTGCTTCCGGATAAGATGCGCAGAGATTTTGCTCTTCAGGAAGTGAAATCTCATGAGAAGTTTGTTCCGGCGGGACAGAGTACGCAGATGATTGTAGGGGCATCGGAAGAAAGTGATTATGAAATTGTCCATGTGGCAGAGGCTTTGTATCAGAATTTTGATTTAAAGCGAGTGTTTTACTCTGCTTTTGTCAATACCACCGGGGATCCTATGCTTCCTATGACAAAGGAGGGGCCTCCTTTGTTACGGGAACATCGCTTGTATCAGGCAGATTTTTTGCTTCGGTTTTATCAATTCAAGGCTGATGAGATTATTACGGCAGACAATCCATTTCTCAATGTTCAGGTGGATCCCAAATGTAACTGGGCATTGAACCATTTGGAATTTTTTCCGGTGGAAGTGCAGAAGGCAAATTATCATACGCTTCTCCGTATTCCGGGAGTTGGTGTAAAATCGGCCCGGAGGATTATCGCTGCCCGCCGTCTGGGAAAACTGGATTATGCCTCTTTAAAAAAGTTTGGCGTGGTTTTAAAGCGGGCCATGTATTTTATTACTTGTAACGGAAAGACCATGGTTCCCATTCGGATGAATGAAAGATTTATCTTAACCAATTTACTGGGTTTGCGGGAACGTCTTCCGGCATCGGTCACCGGAGAAGATCGATATGAGCAGATGTCACTTCTGGATATAATCCCCCAAAAGGAGACAGAATTTGGCTTTACAAAGAAGGGAGTGGGATGATGGATTCACTAACCACAGGAGAGGGCCGTTTTGTCTATCTTTGTGAAGACAGTACAGAAGGTATTTTTACCGCTGTTTATGAAGCATTTGCAGACAGACACGGCCATGCTAATACCTTTATTCAGATTGCAAATGCACCTTATACCCGTGAATTCTTTACTACATATATTACCGTGGACACCGATTTGGAAAAAGCATCAAAGGTTGCACATACTATGCAAAAAAAGGTTTCCTGGCAGGTTTATGATACCCTGCAGATGGCATCCCTGTCCTATATGCCGGAAAAAGCCGATGCGATTTACCGTACGATTATTCTAGCCTTGCAGATGGGTCCACAGGTCCTTGATCATCTTACCGATGCTAATGTGGCTTTGCTTTTTAAGATGGAGCGAAATATTCATAATGAGATTTTGCATGAGCAAGGGTTCTTGCGCTTTGAGGAACTCTCTTCGAGAGTTTTATTTGCCAGAATCAATCCGAAAAACGCCATCCTTCCCTATCTGGCAGCCCATTTTTCCGACCGTTTTCCCGAAGAAAACTGGGTGATTGCAGATACGGAGCATCGGAGCCTGATTCTTCATGAAAGGGAGAAAGGGTGCACGTTGATTCATGCCAAAGAGGAGGATTTTGATCAATTGATTCTTTCGTATTCCGAGGAAGAGGAGGTCTTCCAGAAACTGTGGAAGCGTTATGTAGATGCCATTGGGATCAAGGCACGTGAAAATCTTGATTTGCAAAGACAGATGCTGCCCTTGCGGTTCCGTAAATATATGAAAGAATTCTAGGGACGTTTCGTGCATTTTGTTGACAAATCACACCATTTTTCTTATAATGAGAACCATATATCTGAGGAGGGGATTCTATGCGTTGTCCAAATTGTAAGACAGAATTAAAACAAGATGATATTTATTGTTATCAATGTGGAACAAGAATCAACTGGTTTTGGCGTTATAAGATACATTTGATTGTTGTGGTTGCCGTGATTGTATTTTTCGCAATCGGTGGGACAACAGTTTTTACGTTGTACAAAAACGGGGTATTTGATGGGAAGAAAGAGGTTGCGGTGGTACAAAATGAGGAAAAAGATACCGTTGCGACCGGAGAATCTTCTAGTGAAAACAACCCTGCGCAGCCTCCGCAAGAGGCAGATGCGAAAGCTACGGCGACACCTGCACAGCAGGGGCGTGAGATTTCGAATTTTGTTCCGGAAGATAAAACAAAAGAAATGAAAAAGAAACTGGAGGAAATTGTGACCCAGTCTGCTCCGTTTTTATCTTTATGTGTTCGTTGGGAAAAACTTGGTGGAGGACATTTTGCTTGGGACAATCAAGTGGCGACCCAGGCGGTATTGTATGATCTGTTATATGGAGACCCATCTTCCCGTACCGGAAAGATGCATTTGCAAGGCTATGACAAACGTTATGCCGGTATTGCAAAATCTGTCAAAAAAGAGATGAAACAGCGCTATGGTGATGCTTATACTTTTGATATGAGCTATGGGGACACCTTTCCTTATTATTTGTTCCGTAAGCAAAATAAAAAAGTAGAATACGGGGGAGAGGAGTTGCAGAGCGAAAAATGCGACGCCTCTATTACAAAAGTAACCCAGATAGAAAAAGATACCTATGAAGCAGTGATCAAAGCAGGGCTTGTAAAGACCTACAATCCGTCACAGGGTACATGGGAGAAGTTCAAACTGACGTTGCGGAAGAATAAAAAAAGTAAGTATGGTTATTCTATTATGAACGTTGAAAAAAAAGAAGAATAGTTCTTTGAATAGAATCGATTATAAAAAAAGTCTTGCATTTGCGGGATTTTTTTTATATAATGAGTTAGAAATAACTAACAAGAGTTGGATTGATAGAACGAGGAGGAGATTCCCATGGAAAATGAAAAGAGAGAATATGTCATAAAGAAATTAAAGGAACAGGGATTTCGCATCACACGTCAACGCCGGATGCTTTTGGATGTGATTCTGGCGAATGAGTGCTCTAACTGTAAAGAAATATATTATGAAGCATCGCGTCGTGATAAAGGAATAGGTTCAGCTACGGTGTATCGAATGGTGAATTTACTGGAGGAAATAGGAGCCATCAATCGTAAAAACATGTATAAAATATCCTTTCCGGAAAATTGCACCATGGAGGAAGCTTGTATTGTGGAAATGAGTGACAACACTACTTGCAGATTATCTGCCAAAAAGTGGAATGAAGTGCTGCAAACCGGCTTGGAAGCATGTGGATATTTGGAAGGCCGGGAAGTGAAAGGGGTGGTTTTACATCCTTGTGCATGTGACTAAACTTCTATATTGTTCTTGAAAACAAAACATGAATATGCTATAATTTTCCTATAAAAAATGTATGAATGGAGAATAAAATGGACTGGATAGTATGGATCATAACGGCGATTATTGCTTTATTATGTATCGTTGTTATTGCTGTTTTTTATAATTTGACGAAACTGCAAGAGGATGCCAGAGAAAAATATTTAAAATTAGAAAGTTATCGTATAGAGCGATGGGAAATGACAAAGAAACTTGCAGAATGTATCGAGAAATTTCCTGACGTAGATAAGAAGTATGAAGAGACAAAGTATTTGTTTGGCAGAGATTATTTGATATTATCCAAAGAGGAAAAGTCCATATACTTTCAGGAGATGGAAGGTTTTTTGGCAAAGTTACTTATGGAAGTAAAAAATCACAGTAGTTTGCAATGTGAAGAAAAAATTCGTAATATTTGTAAGCGCTTGAACGAGGAGACTGTTATGTATCATAATGCCGAAATGTACTATGAACATAGTGTCCATTGTCTGAATGATAAAATCGATAAGGTGCCGGAGAGATATGTTGCTAGGATATTTGGTATACAAAAGGAACCAGGTTTGAAATAAAGAGGTGCTTTTATGATGAAAAATCATATCAAATACGGTTTTGCGTTAAGTGTTGGTGTAATTTTTTGTCTTACGTTTTTTCTGTCTGTGAGAGCCTATTTTGCAGGTGGTTATGAAGGGCAATTTACACAATCGAAAGTGACAGAACTGAATGATTTGTGGACTAAGACTCCGGATGTGGAAGAATCTTCTGACAAGGATTCTTATCTTGTCTATTCTTATACAACACAGGAAGAGGAACCTTGCCATCAGGTTTTGGCAATTGAAAGTTATTGGTCAATGATGGAAGTATTTGTCGGCGAAACAAAAGTATTCGAATGTGAAAATGACAATCTTAATCGTGGAATGCTGGTGCGTTGGATCGAACTTCCAGAAGATATTTCTGAAAAGACCATTCGGATTCGAACACTGGATAATGAGAAATCCGTAGACAGGAAATTGATTGGAAGCTGTTGCCTGGGACAAAAGGATGCCATTCTATTTACCATGTTGAAAAAGAGTAGTTATGCGGTAGTTTTTTCCATAATGAGTTTTGTGGCAGGCCTTGGATTGTTGATGATTACGTTGATTTATCGGAAAAAAATATTGAGCAAATTTGTGACCGCAATTACATATTTGAGCTTGTTTATTTTGACATCGGGCATATGGGTTCTTACGGATTCCAGATTGTTGCAGTTCTTTACTTGTCATGCTTCCGTGGTTTCCCTTGTTTGTTATGTTTCTCTATATATGATGCCGGTGTTTTTTCTGATGTTTATCCGGGAAATACTGAGTAAACATTATCGGATGTTGGAATATCTGGCATATATGCATGAAGGGCTGCTGATTGTGTCTATTTTGATTCATCAAATAACTCGGATTCCTATGTACCGTTTGATTTATGTACAGCATCTTCTGGTACTTATTTCTATTCTCTTTGTTATGAGATATTGTTTGAAAGAATTAAATTTATATCAAAAAGAATGGATGAGGACACTGATAAAAGGTATGATGTTTCTATTTATATTTACCTTAATTGCAGTCATCGATTTTCATATTGACGATGATTTGACATATGCATTTTTATTTAGCATTGGAATGCTTGTTTTTGCTATTATGATTGGAAGAGTTGGCATTTTCAGATTTTTTTACCGAATGGAAATAAAAAAGCATGTGACGCAATATAAGAATTTACTTTTTTTTGACCCTCTGTCTGGTATGGGAAATGAAAAATCACTTCAGGCATTCCGGGAGAGGGAGGATTTGCCGGAAGAATTGACCTATATTCGTTTTCGTCTCAATGATAATTTCTCGGATGACAGTGAAAAAGATAATTGGAAGCAGGAACAGTTGATATTGGATGCAGCAGATTGTATCCGCACAATATTTGAACCCAAGGGAAAATGTTTTCGCCTGTCAAATTCGGAATTTTTAGTTATCTTACAAAAAAGAAAGTCCGAAGAAGTAAAACAACACCTGAAAAATCTGGAAGAAGTTATACAAAATAAAAATCGTCATCGAAAAGAGCCGATTGAAATTATCTATGGATTTGCACAAATGCCACAGGAATGCGATGAAGAGGTAGAATTGTATGATTTAGCAGAAGAACGAGTTCAGGAATAAGAATTGTTCACAGCAAAAAGAGGTACTCCGTCCAGAGTGCCTCTTTTATTTTTGATATTATTAATAAGGTTTCGCATGTGCGAATCATAAACAAATGACATGATAGTATATCAGGATGGAAAAGTCAATAGCAAAGGTTGAAGAACTAATAACTATAAATAATTAATTTAAAAACATTATAAAACGAAGCCCAAGTATAGTTTTGATTTATTTAATAAAGTGACTATGGACGAAATGAAAAAATCGTGTTATACTAATAGCTGATTAAAACGAAGGAATAAAAGAGGGTTGAAAATATGAAGAACGATCAGTTAGATGCCATTGACAAAAAAATATTGACAATTTTACAAAAAGATGCCCGAACTCCGGTAAAAGATATTGCACAGGAAGTATTTTTGACAGCTCCGGCGGTGTCTGCCAGAATCAATCATTTGGTAAGTCAAAACTACATTACCGGATTCCACGCCAGTTTAAATCCGGAATTGTTGGGTTACCATATTAAGGCATTTATCAATTTGGAGGTTGCACCGAAAGATAAAAAGGAATTTTATCCTTATATTGAAAAATGGCCCAATGTGGTTGAGTGCAATTGTGTAACCGGCGATTATTCCATGCTTTTGGAAGTTCAATTTAAGAGCACGGACGAATTGGATCAATTTATCGGGGAATTGCAGGTATATGGAAGAACGAAGACTCAGATTGTTTTTTCTACTTATGTAGACCACCGCGAAGTGGCAGTACAATAAGATTGATTAGAAGAGAAAGAAGGATATACTATTATGAATATTTCAATGTTAAAAGGGAAAATTCATCGTGCAAAAGTTGTACAGGCAGAACTGAATTATGTGGGAAGCATCACGGTGGATCCGGTTTTGATGGAGGCTGCAGGTATTCTGGAATATGAAAAAGTACAAATCGTGGACGTGGAAAATGGAAGTCGTTTTGAGACCTATACCATTGCGGGAGAGGAAAATTCCGGTATGATTTGCCTCAATGGTGCCGCTGCCCGGATGGTACAGGTGGGGGATCATATCATATTGATGGCATATGCTGACATGACGCCGGAAGAGGCCAAAGAGCATAAACCCAAAGTGGTTTTTGTGGATGAAGAAAATAAGATTAAGCAGATATCAACCTATGAAAAACATGGGCAGTTGATGTAGGACAGGAGGCATATATGTTAAAAGGAAAAACTGTAATTCTGGGTGTGACCGGAAGTATAGCGGCCTACAAAATGGCAAATCTCACCAGCATGCTGAAGAAATTGCAATGTGACGTGCATGTTATTATGACGAAAAATGCCACCCAGATTATCAATCCCATTACGTTTGAAACATTGACAGCCCATAAATGTCTGGTGGACACCTTTGACCGAAATTTTAATTACAATATTGAGCATGTGGCTCTTGGAGAGAAGGCAGATGTGGTGCTGGTGGCACCGGCTTCAGCAGACGTCATTGGAAAAATGGCCGCAGGAATTGCAGATGATATGCTCACAACCACGCTTCTTGCCTGTAAATGTAAAATAATGGTAGCCCCTGCCATGAATACAGCAATGTATGAAAATGTTGTGGTACAGAATAACCTGAAAAAACTGAAAGAGTTCGGAATGGAAGTGATTGAACCGGATTCCGGTCGACTGGCTTGTGGTGTTGATGGAAAAGGGAAACTTCCTTCGGAAGAAATGCTTTTGGAATATATTCTTCGAGAGATTCAGTTTGAAAAAGATATGTTAGGAAAGAAAGTACTGGTAACTGCCGGTGCTACTCAGGAAGCAGTGGATCCTGTCCGCTATATTACCAATCATTCCACAGGAAAGATGGGATATGCGCTGGCAAAGATTGCCATGCGAAGAGGGGCGGATGTGACATTGGTGACGGCGCCTACTCACTTGCCGGTACCACTTTTTGTAGATGTTGTGCCGGTAAAAAGTGCGGCTGATATGTTTGAGGCGGTGAAAGAGAGGGCTCCGCAGATGGATATTATCGTAAAAGCGGCGGCTGTTGCAGATTATACGCCCGTCTCTGTCAGTGATGAAAAGATTAAGAAAAAAGAGGGAGATATGTCGCTGCCAATGAAGCGGACCACAGACATTTTGGCTTATTTGGGAGAACATCGGAAGCCGGGACAGTTTATTTGTGGGTTTTCCATGGAAACAGAAAATCTTGTGGAAAATTCCAGAGAAAAGCTGGTGAAGAAGCATGCAGATTTAATTGTTGCCAACAATCTGCGGGATGAGGGGGCCGGCTTTGGAACCGATACCAATGTGGTAACTCTGGTAATGGAAGAAGGCATTGTGGAACTGCCTTGTATGTCAAAGGAACAAGTGGCTGAAGCCATACTGGATGCCATTATTTGATGAAAAAAAGTTACTATTCACAGCGATACAGAATTAGAAACGAATGTGTCGTGTTTACACGTAAGCACACGTTTCTAATTCTGTATCAGGACTGCGAATAGTAACAAATAAATAAGAACAAAGGGAAAATGGGTTGCCTCAGGGCAACCCATTTTCGTGAGAAAAGTAATATAAAGTTATTATGCTTTACAAAGCTTAATCTGGACGTCTTGTGTCAATACATCTGTGTAGCTGTAAGATACGGTCTGAAAGGTATCTTCAAATCCATTCTTAACGGAAATAAGAAATATGCTGGGGTATGTGTCGGTAATGATACCCTCTGTAACATCGACACGATGTCTGCCAAGGTTACAACGAATGACTACTTTGCTACCGATGTGTTTGCTTACGGCTCTGCGGACAGAACCTATATCTGCCTGAATCATAATCTACCGGCCTTTCTCCTGCTTTCTACAGGCACTCTTTAATCAATAAATATCCCATGTGTATAACCACGATATATAGAAATACATTATTATTGTACTACATAATATTGTGCTTGTCAAGTATCCTATCACTATTATATGCCAAAACTGAGAAAATATGCATAAAAAAGGTTTTCTTTTCATAACGGCAAATGGCATATTTCCGGGATGTCGTGAATAGTTACTTACAAAGTGACTATTGAAAAAGAAACAATTTCGTGATAAAATGTCATTACTAAAAAATGTGCAATGCAAAAAAATAAGGAGTGAGACCATGGAGATTAAAAGGGATGCCTATCTTGAAAAATTAAAGATAAGAAAAAACAATGGAATGATTAAGGTTATTACAGGAATTCGGAGATGT
>JALEKC010000057.1 GCA_022769325.1 Eubacterium sp.
CCGGCAAGGAAAATGGACGTAGGACCATCGGCACCACCGATAATCGAAATCGCTGCTGCTGCTTTTCCATTGAAACCAAGGACAATCGCAAGCAGGTATGCGGCAAAGATACCGAACTGTGCTGCTGCTCCCAAAAGAAAACTCTTAGGATTTGCAATCAGTGGACCAAAGTCTGTCATCGCACCAACTCCAAGGAAAATAAGAGATGGCAGAATCGACCATTCATCCAACATAAAGAAATAATGTAACAACCCGCCCTCTTCGATAATTGGCGGATAAATATTAACCAGTAACATACCAAACGCAATTGGCACAAGAAGAAGTGGTTCGTATCCCTTCTTAATGGCAAGATACAAGAAGAGAAATGCCACAAAAATCATAACGACATTACGCCAGTCCAATGTGTTGTTCGCAAATGCTGTCTGGTGAATAAGATTTTGTAAAACTTCCATCTTAATCCTCCGTTCTTAAGTCCATTGACTAGTTCATAGTTGCCAAAACTGCTCCCGGCTGAACCATATCACCAACATTTACATTAATACTTGCAATGGTTCCATCCTGTGGTGCCACTACTTCATTTTCCATCTTCATTGCTTCCAAAATCAAGACAACATCACCACGAGAAACACTTGCACCCGGCTGTAATTTTACATCCAGGATTTTTCCAGGCATTGGAGCATTGATTTCAACGGAACCTGCTGCGCCACCTGCAGCTGGTGCTGGTGCTGCGGCTGGTGCCGGTGCTGCCGGTGCCGGAGCCGGTGCTGCAGCTTTTGCTGCTGGTGCTGCGGCCGGTGCACTTGCGCCGCCTGCTGTCTCTTCTACAGTAACATCATAAGCCGTTCCATTTACGGTAATTGTATAAGTTTTCATGAATTTTTCCTCCTAAAAATATTTCAAATTAATATGAACGCTTTTTAATCGAGCGGATTACCAATCCATCCGCAGGAACAGCAATTCCATCCTGTTCCATGGCCGCTGCAACTGCTGCTGTAATGACTGCAATCAATTGTGTGTCATCCGCAGGTGCTGCTGTCTGCTGTTCTGCCACAACAGGTTTTGGTGCCGGTGCTGCAGCTGGTGCTGGCGCTGGCGCTACCGGCTGTACTGGTTCCTTTTTCGTCAACTTATCCATCAAAATCGGGATAAATTTGAACAATGATATAATAAAACTAATCAGAATCAGTACAAGAAAAACGGTACCCATGGCAATAACAGTATTGACAAGTGCTTGTGGGATTGTGGTAATATCATCCGCTGCTGTCGTTGCTGCTAATACTATCATTTTATCACCTCATTCCGAACATCTGCATTGCATAAATCAATTGTTTGCGGATTTCAGAGCCTTCGATAATGTTATCTACATAGCCACGTTTTGCAGCAATGGATGCTTTGCACTGCATCTCATCAAACTCTTTGGTTTTTTCTTCCAAAGCAGCCATTTTATCTGCTTCTTTATTAATCTCATCCTCATACATAACAGAAACCGCACTCTTGGCATCCATCACACCAACTTTGGCATTTTCAAGAGCAAGTACAAGATCGGCTCCGATATGTTTGGAATTCATAGCCACATATGCACTTCCAAAGGCTTCGCCGGTAATGACATTCACTTTTGCACTTTCCGCACTGGCAAATGCACAGGTCAAATCTGCCACTGCCTGACCAATGGTCTTTTCTTCTTCCATGGAAGAAGCATATTTTTTTACATTGGTAAGAGTTATCATCGGAATTCCAAAGGCATCACAGAAATAGATGAATTTCTCTGCTTTGCGACATCCGGCAGTAGAAAGTGTCTGCTCCGGACCGTTTGCCAGAGCACCTACCGTAACACCACCAAGGGTCATAAATCCGGTAATCATATCTTTGGCATGGTCTTTCTTAGTTTCAATAAATACATTGGCATCTGCAATCTGTGTCAATGCTGCCACCGGATCACCCACAAGACTTTCAAAATTCGAAATCACACGGTTCATATCATCTTCCACTTCATTGGCTGCCACATCTTCATAATTTGCCGGCAATACTTCGATTAAATTGCGAATCTGAGCCAATACGTCTGCCTCACTCTCGCCGACAAAATCAACGTTTCCTGCCTCTGCCTGAAAAGCTGCGCTTGCTGTATCACAAGCTTCAACACGGTTTCCATCAATAGCATTGGGCGAATTTACAAATAATTTTCCATTTTCAGCTTCCATAAAAGTGAAGTCGCTTAAAAGTGTCGATACCGCCACTCCTCCTCCACATGAGCCTAAAATTGCACTAATCTGTGGAATCACACCACTTGCTTTGACTTTACTCATGTAAATCTCACCAAATCCAGCCAAGGCATCTACTGCTTCCTGAACACGTACACCGGCACAGTCAATCAATCCAATCACTGGTGCACCTGCTTTCATCGCCATATCATAAAGACGAGCGATTTTCTTTGCGTGCATCTCGCCGACAGAACCATTCATTGCCGTTACGTCCTGACTGTAAACGTACACCAGACCGGAGTTAATCACTCCATAACCTGTAATGACACCATCTGCTGGCACTGCTTTTTCCTGCATATTGAAATCCGTATTTCTCTTTGTAACAAGAGCACCGATTTCAACAAAACTGTTTGCGTCAACAAGAGACTCAATTCGCTGTCTTGCTGACATTTTTGCTGAATTACTCATACTGCAGTCCTCCACTTTTTTATAGTTATGTTTTGCTAAAACAAAATTTTTTCCAATTGTAATTGTAATGCTTTTTTTGAAAAATAGCAACAAGAAATTTAACATTTTACAAAAGATTTACATGTATTTTTTTTGCATTAAATAAAGTAAAGTTTCATATGATAGATACAAATTATTATAAAGAATTCACGGGAGGGCTTTGTTGAAACCTTCACAGCGATACGCACCCTTTTTCCTTATCACCGGCATATTGTTTCTTATTGCCTGTTACTTTTATTCCCATCCTTTCCACAAAAATACCCCTATCCCGGATTTTTCTTGTCCATCCCATCATATCGCCGCCTTAGAGTCTGTCCCGGCTGAACTTTCTCTCTTTGCCTCCGGGGCCTGCCTGATGGATACCGAAAGTGGACGCATCCTATATGGGAAAGAGGAAAACATCCCACGCCCCATGGCAAGCACAACAAAAATCATGACCTGCCTTTTGGCTCTGGAGCATTCCACCGGGGAAGAAAATGTCACTTTTTCTTCTCGGGCTGTCTCCATGCCCAAAGTTCATCTCGGTGCTCCAAAGGGAACTTCTTTTCATATGAAAGATCTTTTGTACTCTCTCATGTTGGAATCTCATAATGATACAGCGGTTGCCATTGCTGAACAACTCTCCGGCTCTGTCAGCAATTTTGCAAACGCAATGAATCAAAAAGCCAAAGAACTCGGAATGTCAAAAACCTGTTTTGTGACCCCAAATGGTCTGGATGCCGACGGACATCAAAGTAGCCCCTCAGACATGTGCCGGTTGGCATCTTATGCCTGTAAGAACTCCCAGTTTCTTTCAATTGTACAGACTCCTTCCAAAACCATCCAGGACTGCCAAAAGAAGCATTGCTATGCTCTTACCAATCACGACGCCTTTCTGTCCTCCTATAAAGGCGCTCTCGGCATCAAAACAGGCTTTACGGGAAAAGCCGGATATTGCTTTGTGGGGGCTGCCAAGAGAAAGAACTTGACGTTTGTCAGCTGCGTTCTGGCCAGTGGCTGGCCTCCGGATAAAAGCAGAAAATGGCATGACACAAAGGCGTTGATGGATTTTGGTTTTTCTCATTATGAAAAAAAAGAAATCCAATTACAAGATTTTTCAAAAAAAAGGATTCGTGTCTGTGATGGGATTTCTTCGTATACCTTTTTAAAAGTTCCCCAGATTCCCTCTCTTCCCTTGGCCTCCTTTGAAACCATCGACATTACTTATAATATTCCTGCCGAATTACAGGCGCCGCTTCATGCCTCCAGACCCATCGGTTCCGTGGATCTTTACATCAACCAGAAGCTTTATAACTCCTATCCGGTCTATCCGGTCTGTGATATGGAAAAAACATCTTTTTCCCATTATTTACATGAGGTTTTTCTGCAATTTACGGCTTTTTTGTTCAAAAAATAATATTCTAAACATTTTCATTTTCTGACTTTAGAAAAAAAAATGAAAAAAACCCTTTACTTTTTTTTTGAAACATGATATGATGTTTTTGTGTTAAAGCAGAACAAAGGCGTTCTCATTTTTTGAGGACGCCTTTTTTTTATTTATTGCACAAAAAATTTTTTTGTGTATAATGAATAAAGGATTGCAGGCACAATTTGATTTGAAAATTTTTTATGGCAGTTGATGCCGGAATGGAGGAAACTATGGAAACAAATGTAATTTCAAATGTATTTGGAACAAAAGTATTCAATGACGAAGTCATGCAGGAATACCTTCCAAAGAAAACCTATCAATCTTTGAAAAAGACTATTGAAAGTGGCGAAGAGCTTACTCCGGAAGTTGCAAATGTGGTTGCACATGGAATGAAAGAATGGGCTCTTGCAAATGGCGCTACTCATTATACTCACTGGTTCCAGCCTATGACCGGCGTAACCGCAGAAAAACAGGATTCCTTTTTAGGAGCAGATTCCGAATCACATGCTGTATTGGAATTCAATGGAAAAGAATTGGTAAAAGGTGAACCGGACGCTTCTTCTTTCCCTTCCGGTGGTCTTCGTGCTACTTTTGAAGCAAGAGGTTATACAGCATGGGATTGTACTTCACCTGCCTTTCTTCGTGAGGACGAAATCGGTGTGACACTTTGTATTCCTACCGCATTTTGTTCTTATACCGGCGAAGCATTGGACAAGAAAACTCCTCTTCTTCGCTCTATGGAAGCTATCAGCAAACAGGCTGTACGTATCATGCACTTGTTCGGACATGAAGATGTCACAAGAGTGTCTTGCTCCGTAGGTCCGGAACAGGAATATTTCCTGGTAGACCATGACCAGTATTTAAAACGTGATGATTTGATTTTTACCGGCCGTACTCTTTTTGGTGCCATGCCTCCAAAAGGTCAGGAACTGGATGATCATTATTTTGGTAGCATCCGTGAGCGCCAGGCAGGATATATGAAAGATTTGAATGTAGAACTGTGGAAACTTGGTATTTTATCCAAGACACAGCACAATGAAGTGGCTCCTGCTCAGCACGAAATGGCTCCTATTTATAACACTGCCAATATTGCCACAGACCACAACCAGATTGTAATGGAAACCATGAAAAAAGTTGCCCGCCGTCATGGTTTGGAATGTCTTCTTCATGAAAAACCATTTGCCGGCATCAATGGTTCCGGTAAACACAACAACTGGTCTATCGTAACCAATACCGGCATTAACCTGTTAAATCCGGGATCTGCTCCACATGACAACAAACAATTCCTTTTGTTCTTATCCGCTGTCATCAAAGCAGTAGATGAAAATGCGGCCCTGCTTCGTATGTCTGCTTCCAACCCTGGAAACGATCACAGACTTGGTGCAAATGAAGCACCACCGGCTATCATTTCCATTTTCCTTGGTGAGCAGCTGGAGGATATCGTAGAGCAGATTATCGCAACGGGTACTGCTACTCACAGTATCAAAGGTGAAAAGATGGATATTGGTGTAAGTTCCATCCCAGCCGTAAAAAAAGATGCAACGGACCGTAACCGTACATCACCATTTGCTTTTACCGGCAACAAATTTGAATTCCGTATGGTAGCTTCTTCTATGTCAATTGCAGGAGCAAATACCGTATTGAACACAGTTGTTGCTGACGTTCTGGAAGAAATGGCAGACGAATTGTCCACTGCTTCTGATTTTGATTCTGCTGTAGATGCTTTGATTCAGAAGACATTAAAAGAACATCAGAAAGTTATCTTCAACGGCAACGGTTATTCCGATGAGTGGGTAGAGGAAGCAGAACGCCGTGGTCTTCCAAATGTAAAAACAATGGTAGATGCTACCGCTTCTCTCCTTGAGCCAAAGACTGTTGAACTGTTCGAGCGCCAGAATGTATTGTCAAAAGTTGAACTTGAGTCACGTGCTGAAATCAATTATGAAGCTTATGCAAAAGCCATCAATATCGAAGCAAAGACCATGATTGAAATGGCTGCTAAACAGTACATCCCGGCAATCATCAAATATACAACCAGTCTTGCAAACTCTGTAAACGAGATTAAGAGTGCTTGTCCAGAAGCTGTTGTATCTGTTCAGACAGAACTTCTCACAAAATGCTCCGCACTTCTTGCTCAGGCTCAGAGTGCATTGAACACTTTGATTGATGTAACAAACAAAGGTTGTGATATGGAAGAAGGAAAAGAGCAGGCAGAATACTATCGTGACACGGTATTTACAAGTATGGCTGAACTTCGTACTCCTATCGATGAGTTGGAAATGCTTGTGGATAAAGAATACTGGCCAGTACCTTCCTATGGCGATTTGATTTTTGAAGTATAATTGAATCATCTAATCTATAGATTCTAAGGAATCACAAGGAATTATTTCTTCTCCCTTGTGATTCCTTTTTGCATATATATATAGTAATCCAAAATATGAGGTCGTTTCATGAAAAAGAAAACTTGTATTTTCATTTTTCTTGCCTTATTTGTCTATCTTCTCTTTCCACATACACGTTTTGCTTATTACAAACCTATTGTTCCCCGGCGAAAATTAACAGCCACTTCTCTCACCATGAAAGTGGGAAAAACAGCCTATCTTCACTTACAGCATTCCAAAAAACCAGTACGCTATTTTTCTTTGGCACCGCATATTGCAAGCGTATCTCCCCTGGGAAAAATTACGGCAAAAAGAACCGGAACCACCATCATAAAAGTTATTTGCCACCAAAAATGTTATCGCTGTAAAGTTACCGTTGTCAAATAAGTAGCATGTTTTTTTCTTTTTCTCATAGACTATAACATAAATCATTTATCGGGCGGTTATTACATCATGAAATTTCGTATTTATTTCCTATTATTTTGCCTGTCTTCTCTCTTTATTCTCTTTCCTAAAGATGCATTTGCACAGGCAAATAACGTTTCCGGAAGCGCCATTGATATCAGCGCGGTTTCCGCTGTTTTGATGGAAGGTTCCACAGGAGAAATTATTTTTGAAAAGGATAAAGATAAAGAACTTGTACCTGCCAGTATCACCAAAATCATGACCCTGACTTTGATTTTTGAGGCACTTGATAATGGCAAAATTTCTCTTGAAACACCTGTTACAGTCAGCGAATATGCAGCCAGTATGGGAGGCTCACAAGTCTTTTTAGAGCCCAATGAAACCCAGACAGTAGATACCATGATAAAATGTATTTCCATTGCCAGTGCCAATGATGCTGCGGTAGCTATGGCAGAAAAAATCGCTGGTTCGGAAGAAGCTTTTGTCAAAAAAATGAATGAGAAAGCGGTGGCACTTGGTATGAAACATACTCAATTTAAAAACTGTACCGGTCTGGATGATGATATCCAATCCGGGCATTATTCCAGTGCCTATGATGTGGCACTTATGTCCCGGGAACTCATTATGAAACATCCGGAAATCAGTAATTATTCCACGGTTTGGATGGATCAAATCATTCATAAAACAAAAAAAGGAGAAAGCGAGTTTGGTCTTACCAATACCAATAAATTGGTTCGTTTTTATGACGGCATCACAGGATTAAAGACCGGTTCCACTTCAAAAGCCAAATATTGTTTAAGTGCCAGTGCCCGACGGGACAATATGGATCTCATTGCTGTGATTATGGCAGCACCGGATCACAAAAAGCGATTTGCAGAAGCCCAGTCACTTCTTGACTATGGGTTTGCCAATTGCCGCATTTATCAAGATACAGAAATCACACATTCTCTTACGAAAATTCCCCTTCGAGGCGGAAAAAAAGATTCGATTTCACCAGTTCCTCAAAGCACTTTTTCTTATTTAATGAAAGATGATGACGATATGACCACACCTACAAGAAAAATCAGTTATTTTGAAATACAAAAGGCACCTGTGAAAAAAGGTGCCCCTGTGGGTAATGTAGACTATTTTATAAAAGATAAAAAAATCGGTTCCGTCCTTCTTGTTGCATCCGAAGATATACCCGCCGCAAATTTTGCCGATTATCTCCTTGCTTTAACCAAAAAACTATTCCATAAGATGTAATTTTCTGGCAACCAAATACAGTTTACGTCCCATTGGGAAGTCAAACAACTCTTCTTTTGTCATTCCTTTTAGTGACAGGAACATCCAGAAAAACACGAAGATTCCCACCAAAATGGATAGAATGGAGGCCAGCGCATTGGCGATATATCCTCCCATAAAGGTAAGACACAGACGATGGATAATCGTATAAACAATGGCTACGGAAACACCCATCCATAAACTAGCTGAAAGAGGCACTCCAAATGTCATCCATGGGTTTAAGCGAAACCTTGGAATATACCTTTTTAAGGCGAGAATATTTAAAATACTTACCACAATCGGAAAGGTAACATTTCCAATTACAAGCACATATACATTCAGTCCGGTTAATTTCAAAAGAACCATCACAATTCCAACATGGATAGCAAGGGATATCGCCGAATGAATCACGGGAATTCGCATTTTATCAATACTTTGCAAGGCTCCTCCCGTTACATTGGATATGGCATAAAAGATGATGGCTACGGATCCGGCTAACATCAACTTCCCTCCGGTAATATAATCCGAAGACGGAAAAAGCATCCGAATCAGTCCCTGCCCCAGCACCATATATCCGATGGTACACGGAAAGGCAATAATCATATTAAACTTGATTCCGGAAGAGATATTGTAATTCAATAAGGGGATATCCCGCTTTGTAAATGCTGCCACTGCACTAGGTATCATGGAAGATGCAATGGAAGTGGATATGGCGATTGGTAACGTTGTAAGGAGACGGTATTTGGAACTGTACATTCCTACCATGGATTTAATCACTACCGACTCTATCCCTTTTTGTCCCAATATATTTCCAAACAAATAATAATCCACCAAACCGCTGATTTGATACACGGTCTGGCTGAGAATAACCGGAAGAATCGTCAAAATCAGCATACGGTAAATATGTTTTGCCGAATACAACTGCTGTGTCCTGTCTTTTCTCTCCAATTTGTGTTGTATCGGTCGATAAATCCAATATACAAATATCACCAGAAGCAGGGCAAAAAATGCTCCCATGCAGGTACCCAGCGTACCACCGGCAGCTCCCCATCCACTTTTATAAGGGCTTTCTGCATTCCATTTCATCAGATAATAGGCACCGGCAACACTGACAATGGCATTGACAATCTGCTCAATCACCTGGGAAACGGCAGTTGGAATCATCGTCTTTTTCCCTTGGAAAAAGCCACGGAACCCCCCCAGCAAAGCCACGATAAACACCGTAGGGGCCAGTATCCGGAGGGGATATCTCACTCCTGCATAATCCGGGTAAATATGCGTTTCAATAAATCCGGAACCAGCAAATAAAAGAATCCCAAAAAGACCGCCGGATACCAAAGCAAAAATAAGAGTCAGCCGAAAGGTCTTTCCCGTATTTCGATATTGTTTTTGTATACTCTGTGCAGCAATAATTTTTGAAAGGGCAAGGGGAATACTGTAGGAAGAAATAATCAACACAATATCATACACATCCACCGCAACTGCATAGATTCCATTGCCTTCTTCTCCCAATATATTGGACATTGGGATTCGATAAATCATACCGATAAAACGTACAAGCAAAGATGCCATGGCAAGGATGCTTCCCTGCTTTAAAAAATCAGCACCCTCCGACGTTTGTTGTCTTTTATCACTCATGTTGCTCCCTTTCTTTTACTCACTTTTTGTTTTTAAATGAAATCAGTTTCTTTCTACTGGTAGGATATGCCGCAATATATGTTTTCCCAGGATTGATTGTCAGCACATTTCCGTCTTCATCATAATAACACATCCGATGATCCGCTTCACTTTTCCGCCACGTAATCTTAATTCTTTTTCCGTTGGTCAGATAGTATCCTTCTCCTTTTCTCTTATGAAGATACAAATGCTGATATCCATTTTTATCTATATTTTTCTCTTTCACAAGTTGAATGATTACGTTTTTAAAAGAAAGCTGCTTATTATTTTTATGATCGATATGTTTTTTCCCATACTCATATTTTTTATATGTTTTACTCTTTTTATCATATTTCAGATAACAGGTAGAATAATTGGAAAACGGCAAATTCACATAAGTTGTGTCCTGAGTGGAGGAAAGGTCAGTATCTTCTTCATAGAAGGAAAAATGCTCCGCCACATTTTCGGACTTCACTTTGGTACGGTAACCAAGTTTTTTCGCTCCCTTTTTCATTTTCTTTCCCGTTGTAAATACATTATGAGGTGCCTTATAGGAATAATCTCTTGCATAAACCACCGGACCAACCGCAGACAATCCACTTAAATTATTGATTCCCAACTCTTCTATCTTGGATATGGCATATTTGGTTTGTCCGAAATGACAAAAGATGGCATCCCATTCACTGGCAAAACTGACAAAATAATGTCTGGCACTTCTCACAGAACCAAGTTTCTTGATTTTATCCACGTCCTGAATCACACCAAGCATTCTTGTAATGCCCCCTTCTGCCAGGGCTTCATAAAGGACATCAATCTGGGATGTTCCCTGCTGATTTGCATTGGCATATTCAATATTGTTGATAATCACGGCATAAGGGCGTTTCTTTGCCACCTTCTCGGTGATATACTCCCCGGTTAAATTGCTCCGCACCATCCCTTCGTGGGGATCTTTCGTGGGCTCCGGTGTGGCGGTAACCATCGGTGCGGTGGTGGTTTCCGGTGCTGTATCATCTTTACTGATGTTTTTCGAATCCCGGTTTATCGCTATCATGACTGCTGCAAAAGCAATCAGTGTCAACCCACAAATTATACAAAGGATAATAATTCTCTTTTTTTGTTTCATTTCTCGACTCTTTCCTTTCTTATTTTCTAACGTGAAATTCCCATCTGGTCCATAATCTCCCGCTGCAATTTCTCCATTTGCTCTCTTTCTTCCTCTTCCATATGATCATAACCAAACAAGTGGAGCATGCTATGTACAATCAAAAAACTAAACTCCCGTAATTGGGAGTGACCAAACTCCTTTGCCTGTTCCTGAATCACTTCCGAACAAAGAACGATATCTCCCAGCACAAGTTCTTCACTTTCCGGTGATATGGTAATGCTGTTCTCAAAAGCCTGTCCTTCAAAACATCCTGGGGCATCATACTCCATCATGGGGAAACTGAGTACATCCGTCACACGGTCCACTTCCCGGTGGGTTGCATTCATCTGTCGAATGGTCTCCTTTTCCACCATAGTCACACTTACTTCCACCTCATAGGGACATTTTTCGTGGTCACATACAAAAGAAATAACGTTTTCTGCCTGCTCCTTCAAATCAAAGGGAAAGGACTGTGAGGATTCATTTTCAAAATATATTGTCATGGATTTTCCCTCTTTCTTTTCCGATCATTTTTATGCTTTTCACGATACTGCTCTCTGGCCTCAAATTTTTCATAAGCATGGACAATTTTTTGAACCAAAGGATGCCTTACCACATCTTTGTTTGTCAAATAAGACACTCCGATTTCTTCCACATCTTTCAAAACTTTTAAGGCCTGCTCCAAGCCGGATTGGGTAGAAAAAGGCAGGTCCTTTTGTGACAAATCTCCAGTAATCACCACTTTAGAGCCAAAACCGATTCGTGTCAAAAACATTTTCATCTGAGCCGACGTGGTATTTTGAGCTTCATCCAATATAATAAAAGCATTGTCCAGGGTTCGCCCACGCATATAAGCCAAGGGTGCTACCTCAATCAAACCTTTTTCAGAATTTTTGATAAAACTGTCCGCCCCCATAATTTGGTACAAGGCATCATACAGCGGTCGCAGATACGGATCAATCTTACTTTGCAAATCTCCCGGCAAAAATCCAAGATTTTCTCCGGCTTCAATGGCGGGCCTGGTAAGAATGATTTTCCCAACTTCATCCTGTTTAAATGCCTGAATCGCCATGGCCATGGCCAGATATGTCTTTCCGGTTCCTGCAGGTCCGACTCCAAATACCATCATTTTTTCCCGAATGGCATCCACATATTTTTTCTGTCCCAAAGTCTTTGGTTTTACCGGTTTTCCCTGTATCGTAAATCCAATCAACTCCTGATCGATATCGGCCAAAGAAACGGTTGATTTTTCTTTGGACAAGGCAAGAAGATAATTTACATTTTGTTCGGTAATGGTATTTCCCCGCTTTGCCAGTTCTAACAATTCATCGAAAATCCGCTTTGCTTCTCCTACATTTTCTGCCTCTCCTTCTACTTTTACCGAACCATCCCGAAGGATAACATCCACATTCAGATTTCTTTCTATCTTTTTTAAATGAGCATCCAGCCCCCCAAATATGTTATTTTCATATTCTGCCGGGATATCCAGCAGGACTTGTTCACGTGCCATCCTTTTCTTCCTTTCCTGACATAATTCTCATTTCTTCCGGCAATACGTCCTTTTTCGTCATTTCCTCTCTACAGGTCTGTATCTGCCCTGTCATTCTATAGCGGTTTCCTTCCAAAGTCATTTTTTCCGTATGCTCAAGAATTTCATACCCCTCTTTTTGCAATTGCTCTAGTTTGCTTTCCAAATGGCCTTTTAAAATCACATAGGCCTGTTCCTTGGTATATTTCTTCTTTACCTTTTTGTAAGGAAGAAAACGGCGTCTGGTAATTTTTACATTCAAATCCCATGGAATAAACCGTTCTTCAAAACATATATCACTCATTATATCATAATTGTCTGAATTATGAAACCATTTTAATGGATTTTTTAGGGAAAACCCCATGTCATTACACTCAATTGTATAAATATCTCTATTTTTTTCCGTCCACTCTCTGTCCACATATTCTATTAAAATCTCTTCTTCCCATTTTATCGGACACCATATCTGAATTTCTCCATCTGCCACCACCCCCTGCTTCCGAATCACTTCTCCATCATCTCCTACAATATCATAGGTTCCCTGAATCAAAATCTGATTTTTTTTCACCTTGTCTCCCTTTTTGCACAGCGGAGTTCCCTTTCGGGTTACAATAGCGGCGATGGTTCCATCGCAAGGTGCTGTAAGACTTGTGGCAACGGAGGTATTTTCTTCTGATTTAGGCATATTCCCCTCTTTCACCTGAATTTGCAAAACACAGCCCTTTTCTTCTGCCGAAACCCAGCTAAGGTCCGGATGCAGCAAACGCAAATTTTGTTCGATTTTCTCGCATTGAAGATTCTTTCGTGCCATCCCCCGGTACACTCCCATTTTTTCTATTTCTGCCGATAATCCTTCTTTCGTATAAGTTTGCTGTCCCACATATTCAATTTTCCACAAAAACATGGATAACAGATATAAAACACAAAAAAAGAGAGCCATTCCCCATGTAAATGTCCAGTCCTTTTTTGCCCTTAAATAGAAAAAGGGAACACCGTATTTACCCTTTATATGTGGGATTGTTTTGGTCTTTTTAGCCAGTGGTTTCAACTGTTTATATTGTGCCGCATACATATAAAAGCTTGCCCTATTTTCTTTTTCGCATACTTTCCATAATTCTATTTCATGATGACGGCACAAGTTCATAAAGCGCTCCAAATGTCCTGCGGTCACTTGACATTGTATGTATCCCAAAATCCATGGCATAACCATCTTACCTCCCATTTCCAAATGATATTTTTTCAATCTGTCCACATATACGACATTCATCCCCCCGAAAAGACTCGATACGAAGTGCTTTTCCCTCAACCAAAATGCGAATGTGCTTACCTTGTACTTTCACAACACAATCCGTATATTCAATCAGGGATTTGTAATTTTCAATAATGGCATATTCGCCCCCAAACATTTTTACAATGGTGGCGCCATCTAAAATATCCGGTTGCAAGCCAAGTTTTTCTGAAATCGGATCCATAGGATTTCCTCCCACAAAAGCCAATGATACCTATTATATGCACGTGCAAGCACGATGGTGCTTGTCGTCAATGCTCCGCCGGAACGAATCCCCAAAAAAAGAAGATGTAACATCAGCAAATTGCTAATGTACATCTTCTTTCATATGTGCAATTATTTAAATTTTCTTTTACGAGCAGCTTCAGACTTTTTCTTACGTCTAACGCTTGGTTTCTCATAATGCTCTCTCTTACGAATTTCCTGCTGGATTCCTGCTTTTGCACAGTTTCTCTTGAAACGACGCAATGCACTATCCAATGATTCGTTTTCTTTAACGATTACATTTGACATAGTATCACACCTAACCTCCCTCCAGTTGTAAGATTGTGCAAAATACAACTGTTTGGGTATTTTTTCGCACTAACAAATATTATAACATAAATTTCAGAAACGTCAACTACTTTTGGCGATTTTTTCATCCAATCTGAGAAATAATAACCTCTTTGGCTTTCTGAAGTGCATCCGGGATACCCGCCGGGTTCTTTCCACCAGCCTGAGCCATGTTGGGACGTCCGCCACCGCCACCGCCAACAAGAGAAGCAATTTCCTTGATGAGATTGCCGGCATGAGCTCCCTTCTTGATGGCACCCTCCGTAGCTGTCGCCATCAAATTCACTTTTCCGTCATTTTCCGTAGCATAAAGAATAACTGCTTCGCCAAGCTTTTGTTTTGCTTCATCTCCAAGGTCGCGCATTCCATTCATATCAACGCCGGACAAAGCTTTGATAAGAACCTTGATTCCACCAATCTCCTCGGCTTCTTTTGTCACATCTCCAGCAGCTGCTTTTGCAATTTTGGCTTTCAATTTATCATTTTCTTTGGAAAGAGTTTTTATCTCATCCTGCAATGCTGCAATTCGGCTGGCAACATCAGACGGAGCAGCTTTTAAAAGCGTAGCGGCCTGTTTGAGCGTCTCTTCCACCTGATTGAAGTGAGCGATAAGGCCTGCTCCCGTCAACGCTTCGATACGTCGTACTCCGGCTGCCACACCGCTTTCTGATACAATCTTAAAGGCTGAAATATTGCTTGTATTATTTACATGGGTACCTCCACAGAGTTCGGAACTGAACTCTCCCATCTGAACAACGCGGACAGTTTCTCCGTATTTTTCTCCAAAGAGTGCCATCGCTCCCGTCTTCTTTGCTTCCTCCAGCGTCATTTCGTTGGTCACCACATTCAGCCCCTTTTGAATCTCCTCATTTACGATTTCCTCCACTTTGGAAATTTCTTCCGGTGTCATTGGAGAGAAATGGGTAAAGTCAAAACGAAGTTTGTCCGGATCCACCAGAGAACCTGCCTGCTCAACGTGATTTCCAAGAACCATACGCAAAGCTTTCTGCATCAAGTGGGTCGCACTATGATTGTTGGCAATCAAATTTCGACGAGCTTCATCTACTTCCAAAGTCACCGTCTCACCAACTTTGATGCTTCCCTTCGTCATCTTTCCAACATGTCCGATTTTGGTTCCCTGAAGTTTAATGGTATCTTCCACTTCAAAAGTTCCATTGGCAGTACGAATCCGTCCGATATCTGCCACCTGTCCACCCATCGTTGCATAAAATGGTGTTTCCTCTACCAAAATCGTTCCTTCCATTCCTTCCGTCAACTCCTGTACAAGGGCCTCTGAAGTAGTAAGAACCGTTACTTTTGAATCATGCACCAGACGGTCATAACCCACAAATTTACTCTCCACGGAAGCATCAATAGACTGATAAATAGTCACATCGGCTCCCATGTAGTTGGTCTCTTCTCTGGCATCTCTCGCTTTTTGACGCTGAACTTCCATGGCCTTCTGGAATCCCTCTTCATCCACGGTAAATCCTTTTTCCTCAAGAATCTCAATGGTAAGATCCATCGGGAATCCATAGGTATCATATAATTTAAATGTATCTTCACCGGAAAGAACGGTTTTCTTTTCTTTTTCCATCTGAGCCATCATGTCATTTAAAATCGACAATCCCTGATCGATGGTTTTATTGAAATTCTCTTCCTCTGTGGCAATCAATTTTAAGATGTAATCCTTTTTATCTGCCAATTCCGGATATCCATCTTGGGACTCACGAATTACGACTTCGCTCAACTTCGCAAGAAATGCTCCCTGAATACCAAGAAGTCTTCCATGACGGGCAGCACGGCGCAGCAGACGGCGAAGGACATAGCCACGTCCTTCATTGGATGGCATAATACCGTCAGAAACCATAAATGTGACCGAACGAATATGATCGGTAATGACACGGATAGAAACATCTTTTTTATACTCTGCTCCATACTGGACATCGGCATATTGGCATACTTCATCACGGATTGCTTTGATGGTATCCACATCAAAAATAGAATCCACGTCCTGCATTACCGTAGCCAGACGCTCCAATCCCATTCCGGTATCGATATTTTTATTTTCCAATTCCTCGTAATTGCCATTTCCATCATTATTAAACTGGGTAAATACATTATTCCAGATTTCGATATAACGGTCACAATCACAGCCTACCGTACAGTCTGGTTTCCCACAACCATATTTTTCTCCACGGTCAAAATATATTTCCGAACATGGACCACAAGGACCGGCACCATGCTCCCAGAAATTATCTTCTTTTCCAAAGCGGAAAATGCGGTCTTTTTCTATCCCAATTTCTTTATTCCAAATGTCAAAGGCCTCATCATCCTCCTCATAAACGGATGGATAGAGACGGTCTGCCGGAATCTCCAGAGTTTTTGTAAGAAATTCCCATGACCATGCAATGGCCTCATGTTTAAAATAATCTCCAAAAGAAAAGTTCCCTAACATCTCAAAAAATGTACCATGACGGGCGGTCTTTCCTACATTTTCGATATCACCGGTACGAATGCACTTCTGACATGTCGTCACACGACGTCTCGGTGGAATCTCCTGTCCGGTAAAATATGGCTTCAATGGAGCCATACCAGCATTTATCAAAAGCAGACTCTTGTCATTTTGCGGAATCAATGAAAAGCTTTTCATCACAAGATGATCTTTGCTCTCAAAGAAATCCAGATACATTTTTCTAAGTTCATTCAATCCATATGGTTTCATGTGGTTCCTCCTTCTATGTCAATACATTCCGAATCAAATAAAGACGTACGCAAAACGCACGTCTTTATTTTAGTCTTTTTCCGTTCTTTTGTCAATGTCTTTATGCCTTTGTAACGAGAATCCTATTACTTATTTTCGAATTTGCCCATTCCCCAAAATGATATATTTGGTGCTGGTTAATGCCAAAAGTCCCATCGGTCCTCTGGCATGCAATTTCTGTGTACTGATTCCAATCTCTGCTCCAAAACCGAATTCAAATCCGTCGGTAAATCTTGTAGATGCATTGACATAGACCGCCGCTGCATCGATTTCATTTAAGAAACGCATGGAATTTCCGTAATCTTTTGTAATAATGGCTTCCGAATGACCGGTATTATATGTATTGATGTGGGCAATGGCCGCATCAATATCCGGCACCACTTTCATGGAAATGATACGGTCCAGATATTCTTTTCCAAAATCTTCCTCGGTCGCCGGTACGATTTTTTCATCATACTGTCTGGCAATTTCATCTCCACGAATTTCCACCTGGTGCTCATATAATGCCTGACAAATGGCTGGAATTGCCTCTTTGGCAACTGCCTCATGTATCACAAGAGACTCACAGGCGTTACATACTCCCAAACGCTGTGTCTTCGCATTGACGATAATATTCACCGCCATCTCAATATCGGCAGATTCATCCACATAAATATGGCAATTTCCTGTACCGGTTTCAATAACCGGAACCGTGCTTTTTTCCACTACCGTACGAATCAATCCGGCACCACCTCGAGGAATCAGCAAATCCATATATTGATTTAATCGCATAAACTCCTGAGCCGTCTCACGGGAAGTATCCTGCAAAACCTGAATCGCATCTGCCGGAAGTCCTTCCGACTGCAATGCCTCACGAATCACCTCACAAATGGCTGTATTGGAATAAATGGCATCGCTTCCCCCACGCAAAATAACAGCATTTCCCGTTTTAAAGCAAAGGGCAAAGGCATCTGCTGTCACATTGGGCCGGGATTCATAAATAATACCAATTACCCCCATGGGAACTCGTTTTTGACCAATTTGAAGGCCACTTGGAGTTGTTTTCATGGAAATAACTTCTCCCACCGGGTCAGCCAGGGCAACAACCTGACGAATGCCTTCTGCCATGCCTTCTATTCTTTCTTCCGTCAGACGAAGTCGGTCCAAAAGAGCTTCTGACATCTGATTTTTCTTTGCTTCTGCAATGTCCTTATCATTCGCCGCAATAATTCGGGATGCATTGGCAACCAATGCTTTTGCAACCGCGCTCAGTCCCGCATTTTTTTCATTCACTGTCATCCGATTCATAATAACCGATGCCTGCTTTGCAGCTGCACCTATTTCCTGTAATGTCATAATGGTCTTCCTTTCTTTGAATGATTCACATAGTTTTCTTTATCTGTTACAATGATATCCGGCTTCACATCACAGCGTTCCCCCGGAACCATCAGCACTTTCTGTTCTGAAAAAGCGACAAAAATCATACAAAAGTCTGAATGTTTCCATTCTTTTTCATATTCATTGAGATAACGGTCATAATAACCGCCACCATACCCCATACGATAACCTCTGGCATCATAAGCGGTTCCCGGCATAATCATAATTACTTTTTTCTTTTCTTTTTGGATGGTTTCCCAGGAAAACTCCGGTTCTTTGCCCATAGGCTCCCGGATTTTCTGATAGCCCTGCTTTAATTTTGCCAAATCCGTAATTTGATAAAACCGTATTTTTTTTTCTTTCACAAAGGTTTTTGGCAGATACAAACTTTTCTTCTGCAATAATATTCCCCGGTTGAGTGCATCCACATCCACTTCCGAACGAAAAGAATGATAGGATAAAACCACATCTGCCTGTCGAAAGCAATCCAGCTGTAAAATCTTTTCCACAATCCTGTGGGACTTTTGTTGTCGACTCTCCTCATCCATGGAATCTCTGGCTTCCATGGCTTCTTTTCTTACCTTCTCCTTGCTAATCATGTTCTCTTTTTCCCTCTTTCATTTTTATCTCTTAATGCGTCTCTTTTTTTGTCAAGGGATGAATGGTCCCATCCTTTTCCTGAATCGAGACACCCGAAAGACTTGCCCGCAGATTGTTTCGTACCGATTCAATATATTCCGCCCGCAGCAACGCCTGTTCTTTCTCCTCTTCTTTGGTCAACGTACCTTCTTTTTTCTTTTTGTACAATTCATTGATTCTTGCAATTTTTTTCTCATCCATAATACTTATCTCCGATTTAAATATTCTTTCAAATGAAAATGTCTCGTGCGATGTTCTTTAAATACGGTTCCAATTTCCTCCCCTGCCATCAGACGAAGAATATTGTCCATATTATCGCCATTGATAATTGCCATGTCTGCTCCCGCATCATTGGCAATTCCTGCCGCTGCAATCTTCGCACTCATTCCACCGGTTCCATAGGAGGTGGATGGGCCTTTTGCCATTTCCAGCATTTCATCGCTGATTCGTTCTACATAAGGAATCAGATGAGCATCCGGATTGCGATTCGGATCATCCGTATAAAGTCCGTCTATATCACTCAGCAAAACCAGCATATCCGCTCCGGCAATGGCTGCTACTACCGCCGACAACGTGTCATTATCACCAAATTCGATTTCATCCGTAGCCACAGTATCATTTTCATTTACAATAGGAATGGCACCCAGTGACAGCAACTCCTCAAAGGTATTGCGGGCATTGTGTCGGCTGGTGTCATTCTCTATGGTAAATTTTGTCATAAGAATCTGTGCCGTATATTGATTATATTCGGAAAATAATTTTTGATACACGGTCATTAAACGACTTTGACCAATTGCTGCACATGCCTGTTTCAAACTTGTTGTATCCGGCCTCTTTGTCAGCCCCAGGGCTTTTCTTCCCACGGCAATAGCTCCCGATGATACCACGATAATATCTTTCCCCTGATTATGTAAATCTGTCAGAATTCGAACAAACTTCTCCAGTTTCACCAGATCCAGTCCGCCAGTTTCTTCATGAGTTATGGTGGAACTACCCACCTTAAAAACAATTCTCTTTTTTTCTTTAAATATTTGTCTCATTTTCTTTCCTTTCCTGAACAATCGCAAAAGCTACGCGAAGTCCGTCCATCGCCGCCGACATAATGCCTCCGGCATATCCTGCCCCCTCTCCACACGGATACAATCCATGAAATTCCGGTGACATAAAGGTTTCCTCCCGTAAGATTCGCACCGGTGAGGACGTTCTGGTTTCTGTTCCCAAAAGCAAGGTATCCTCATCATCAAAGGATGCAATTTTTTTTCCAAATTGTTTCATCCCTTCCATGATACCATTAGAAACCACCGGGGGCAATATGTTTTTTATGTTTTCCATCACAAATTCCCCTTTGGTACAGGGATTTACTTTCCCAAATTTTGTGGTCTTTCGATTTTCTCTAAAATCTCCCAGACGCTGCACCGGAATTTTTCCCTTTCCCAACTCAAAGGTTTTCTTTTCCAAATCTCGTTGGAATTCTACGCCAGCCAGGATATCATCACTTGGAAAATCCGATACTCCCACCGACACCACGATGGCACTATTGGCATTTTTTGAATTTCTCGCATGGTTACTCATACCATTGACCACCGTATAACCCTCTTCCGAAGACGCATTGACTACATATCCACCGGGACACATACAAAAACTGTAAACTCCCCGTCCATCAGAGGTCTGCCCAGTCAATTTATAATCCGCTGCCGGCAACCGGTCATCCAATTTGCCATATTGGCTGAGATTAATCATTTCCTGTAAATGTTCCACCCGGACTCCAACAGCAAAAGGCTTCGCCTCCATAGAAATTCCCTGGTCTTTTAATTGATAAAAGGTATCTCTTGCGCTATGTCCGATGGCCAATACACACCGGTCACAGGAAAGGACTTTTCGCCCTCCTTCCTCCGTCTGTACTTCAATTCCTTTGACTATATCCCCTTCCTTTTGCACCGACAAAAATTGGGTATGAAAATAAAATTTTACCCCAAGTTCTTCCATTTCCTTCCGCATGGATTGTATCACGTCACGAAGTTTATCCGTACCAATATGGGGCTTTGCCTGATACTTGATTTCTTTAGGAGCACCATGTGCCACAAAGGTATCTAAAATAAATTTGCGCTTTCCGGTCTTATCTTTTACACCCGTGTTAAGTTTTCCGTCAGAAAAGGTACCAGCGCCACCTTCCCCAAAGGAAACATTACATTGCAAATCAAGCTGTCCGGTTTTCCAAAAATGTGCCACTTTTTGCATACGTTCCATCATTGGGCCGCCCCGTTCAATGATAATGGGTTTTCTTCCACATTTGGCAAGAAAATAAGCACACATCAGACCTGCAGGTCCTGCCCCCACAACGATGATTTTCTCCCTGCTATCTTCCCGATAAAAATCCGGAATAACATCGGCCATGGAAACTTCCTTTTCAAACTTGGATAAATTCGTATCTTTACGAAATTGTTTTACTATTTTTTCCTCTCCTTCACAGGAAAAGGCCACCGTATAATTATAATAAATGTCCGGCTTTTTTCTGGCATCCACACTTTTTTTCACCACTTGAAGATTCTTAATCTTTTCCGGTTTCAGATGTAATTTGGATGCTATTTTCTTTTGTATTTCTTTTCTATTATCTTTTTGATAATCGATTTTGCATTGTCGATATTGTAACATGTTACTCCTCCTGACTGCCTGAAATCCCGCAAGCACACAAATATCCTGTTGCCCAGGCAAAATGCAGATTATATCCCCCGCAAATTCCGTCCACATCCAGCAATTCACCGATTAAATACAAATTATTCACTTTCTTAGATTCCATCGTCTGGCTATCTATTTCATGGGTAGGAACACCGCCGGAGGTCACCTGCGCCCGTTCCATGCCAAATGGTTCCACGATTTTTACGGGATAATGCTTGAGACTGACCGAAAGCGTCTCTTTTTTTGCTCTTTCTCTCAATACCGGTACCCATTTTTTAGGCACCAGCCCTTGTAAATAAGCTTCTCCAAATTCCTGTTCCCACTGTTGAATTTTATGGCTGTCCCAATCCGGCAGAAAATCAATTTCACATACTACTTCTTTTCCCTCTTCCAGGGCTTTTGCCGCCGGAGCGCACAGTTGAAACACCGGGATTCCGGATAAACCATCTTTTACTATCTGGATTTCCCCCTGCTCTTTTGCCAATGTTTTACCATCTGCCAAAAGACTTACCTGCCCCTGCATTCGCACACCGGCAAGCTGCTCCCATTCTTTTCCAGCTGCACACAACCCCGTCAATGCCGGAAAGAGCTTTGTCACCTGATGTCCGAAACTTCTTGCCAGAAGATATCCACTTCCGTCTCCTCCCAATGGCTGATTGGCCTTTCCTCCACATGCCAGCACCAAAGCAGAGGCCACTCCCTTCTTTCCCCCTTTGGCGGAGATTCGAAACACACCATCTTTATGTACTGCTTTCGCCACTTTGGTATCCATCCAAAATTGTACTCCCTCTCTTTTACAAGCGGCAACCAAAAAATCCCGCACCGTCACTGCCTGCCCGGCGTAGGGATAAAAATATCCGTCGCGTTCTTTCTCATATATTCCTATTTCATGAAACAATTGTATCGCTTTTTCGGTGGGAAACTGCCGTAAAATATCGGAAATAAAAGCAGTATCTCCATGATAACAAGATGGTTCCATAAATTGGTTGGTGAAATTACATCTTCCATTGCCGGAAGCCAGTATTTTTTTTCCGGCTACATCATTTTTTTCCAATATAAGAACTTTTTTTCCTTTTTTTGCAGACTGCCAGGCACATACAAGCCCCGAGGCTCCGGCACCGACAATCGCAACATCAAATATTTCTTCCAAAACGTTCCTCTCTTTCCTTGTGCAAGCACAAGAGTCGCTGTGCTCATTATAACACGTTTTATAAGCAAAGGCGATAGCTTTTTTTCTAGCTGGAAAGATTTTCAAGCATGGAATACAATTCCTCTTCGTCTTTTACAAAAAATCCCTGCTCCAGTTTTTTCTTCTCTTCCTCAGGCAAAGAATCCACCGGAATCCCTGTATATTCATAGGGTGTTTTTTGATCTTCATGATACACCACAACCTGTCCCTCTTCGGCTTTCAGGAAAAAACTTCTTTCTTCTTCCACAAGATAATTTTCTCTCACAACAATCTGGTCTTTAGAAAATGAGATCAATTCTTTTTGCTGTGGAATTTCTTTATTTGTTTCCCCTTCATGGGCTTCATTATAGTCAGCAAAATACTGCTCTAATTCTTCCCTTGTTTTCCCTGCAATCTCGGCAGGTATGGTGGACTCTTCCCGGGTAATTACCCCGGTCACTCCTTCATATACTTCCACAATATATTTCATAGAAGTATTAGTCCGTATTTCCTTTACCGTGTCCACTGGATTTACCCGATTTTTCACAGCGTTCTGGTGTTCCTTTTTATAAGAACGATAACTGTGGAAAAATAATAGGGTCATTAACATTCCAAATACAAAAAAAATGCTCACATATAGGTATCTTCTTTTCATAACTCGTCTCCAATCTGTTACCTATAGTATGAGCAAATTTTTTTATTTTATTCCATGTCTTAATTCATAACTCGTCCAATTTTTACCGGATGTCGATAATAAGCATTGGAAATCTTAATTCCATCACTCGGATTGCTGGCATGAATTACGAGTCCACTTCCAATATACATCGCCACATGATTGATGCGACTTCCATTGCTATAGAAGAACAAGTCTCCCGGTTTTGGAGAAGAAACACTTCTTGTACAACCAGCCTGTGCCGCCGCATTGTGTGGCAGAGAATGGCCGTATTTCGCATACAAGCTCATGGTAAATCCGGAACAGTCTGTACCATTGGTCAGACTGGAACCGCCCCAAACATAACGATTACCAAGGAACTGCTTCGCATATTCCACGATAGATGCCTGACCTGCAGAAACTCC
>JALEKC010000083.1 GCA_022769325.1 Eubacterium sp.
CCTTTGGGGTCTACTGTTTCATCAAATTTCAATTTTGTGAACATGGCACATAATTTCTTTTGTGCCATCTTGTCTTTCACAATCTTTTTCCCAAAAGAAATGCTATTTACTTTTTCAACAAAATCTTTTGTGAAAACCACATTATTATATTTCATCTTAACATCACTTTCTTTTATTCCTGACTTTACAATGACCTTACAATAATATGTTTTCTTACCACACTTTGCCTTCACTTTTGTTGTCCCAATACCTACAGCTTTTACCTTACCTTTTACGGTCACTTTTATACATTCTGTATTACTAGATGACCAAATCACTTTCTTATTTGTATTTTTAATTTTTAAAGAGGCAGTTTGATCCAATTTTAAAATCAAATTCCTTTTATTTAACTGAACCGTTTTCCCTTTTGCAGAAACTCCTGCCATGTTTAATATTAAAATACTTGTAACGACCAATGCCGCCGCAATAAGATTAATCGTTTTCTTCATATCAATTTACCTCCTATTTATAATTCAATAATGTTTCATTCCATGTAAATACTGTAGAATATAAAATGCTACATTCATAACCTACGCTGTAATCCTCTTTTTCATAGGCATCACCTCACTATCTCAATATTTTTTATATATTTAACATGATAATTCTTATCACGATGATTTTTTTGATTGATTGTCCTCTTGTACAAACTTTCCTTTTTTATCTACCATGCCTTATAGCATGGTATACTTGGAAAAGCAAGTGATTTTTTTACTTTAAAAATAACTTGTTCACTCTACAATTATATGATTGTCGTTTTTTTCTTAGATGCTTTTATTTTCTTTTGATACACACCATCCTTTGAAACGATGCAACCCCAATTATTTTTGTTGAAAGTTTTTCGAATCCAGCTTGATTTCGCTTTCATTTTCACTTTCTTTAATGTCTGAATGTTTTCTAAATTCGTCAGATTTCGAATGTCAAGACTGGTATTATCCACAAGGTAATAAAGTGTGGATATATTATTTTTCTTGGGGAAATGAATCTTACATCTCATGTTTTTTTTGGGCTGATAATATGTATACCTTGCCTTTTCCTTTCGAATTGACTTTCCAGTGTACACTTTTACAGACTTAAGTTTTGTATTATTTTTCAAATTCAGTGTCGGCGGAACAATGTTTCCCAACTCTAGGTCTTTCAATTTTTTATTTTTAGAAAGATTAAGTTTCTTCAATTTCTGATTGGTTCCGTCCGGTAAAACGATACGCATTACTTCCAATCTAGGCATCTTTTCTGGCTTTATCTCATCCCCCTTAATACCAATATTGTCCAAATGAAAATAGGTCAATTGGGAAAGTGGAAACTCTGAATTAACTTTGTCATAGGATACTTCTCCTGCTTTAGAACTCCTTATCCATATCTTTTTCAAGTTGACATTATTTTAAAAAGAACCTCGTATCGTTTCATATTTCGCAATTCGAACTTCCTCTAGATTAAAAAAATATTCCACTCCTTTTACATCCATAATAGCATTATCTGAAGAAAAGTTAGAGATAAATGTTTTCTTATCCTTGCTACTAATCTTGTAATCATCTTTTCTCTCAATTTCAGGAGCAAAAGAATACAAAGAGCCATCATTCATATCCTCTTCGTACCAATAAGAAGATTTATTGGGTCCTTCTACACTAAAATCCATATAGTAGATGTCTTCTCTTTCTTCCCGACTCAACGCACCATCTTTGTTAATATCCAATGCATGACTTACATATTGACGAAATGTTTCATCCGGAAAATGTGTCGCATTCAATGGAATCTCCTGCATATATTCCGAATTTACCACTGCTGCCTGAGCTGGTTCCACCGAATTTATCTGCCATACTAGTGTGCACAAAAGTCCGGTTCACCGATTTTAGCAGACAAAGTCAGAAATGAAATATTGGATGCATCAAGTGAAAAAATCTTGGGAACACATTTTATAGCAATTGCAACAAAAAAGCGACCATACAAAAGCATCTCTGCTCTTGTATGGTCGCGTATTCTCTTATTCGTGCAAGACGTCACTCAAAAACTTATTTTGCTTTCGTCTGTGCCTTTCTGGAAATGTCAGTTTGTGATTTCTTTCCGCCTTTTTCGCGCACTGCACGAACTTTATAATAGTATTTTCTGCCTTTCACAACATAGGTGTCTTTGAATTTCTTAGTTTTTACCACTGCATACTCGTCAAAGATTCCATATTTGCTCTCGGCGCGATATACAATATAACTTGTAGCCTTTTTGTGTTTCTTCCAGGATACGGTAATCTTGCCTTTCTTTGCTTTGGCTTTGACATTGGTTACCTTTCCTTTCAAAACAGGAATTGTCGGTCCTACTGCAACAGCATCTTTGTTTATTATTACATAAACTGCACATGCACTCATATCACTATTATTTTTCTTCTTCTTGGCTACTGCCACAATCTTATAATAGTATTTACGCGCATTTTTCTTCGTGCTGATATAGGAACTTTCTTTCACATTGGCTACCAGTTTGTACTTACCATTTTCTGTCTTAGAACAGTAAACGTTGTAAGACACTGCATTCTTGACACCCTTCCAGGTGATGCGGACGCCTTTCTTGCCTACATTCTGTTTGCGGACAAAGGATGTTGTCGGCAAAGCACCTTTTCTTGCCGGTGCTACTGTCGGTCCTACAGGCTCATTTGTCTGAGTAGGTGGAGTTGTCGTATCCGGTCCCGGTGTCGCTGACGGAACAATGGTTGGCGTCGATGTTGCCTCTGGTGTTGCTGTCGGTGTTGCTGTCGGCGTCGGTGTCGGTGTCGGTTTGACAATCTGCTCGATAGAAACCGTCTCGGTCACAGTAGTTCCCGCATTGTTCTCCAATTCAAACAAATAGGTTCCATTTTCTGTCACTTCATAAGTTTCTTTGTCATAGGATTCTCCGTTGACACGAACTTCCTTCACTCCTGACAAACCACCGTCTGTCTGGATGGTAAGTGTAGCTTTTTCTACTGCTTTTTCCGGAATACCGGTAATGGTCAATACCGGATTGGCTGTGTCTTTCTTCACATCCACTTTGGCAAATACTTCTTTTCCAAAAATATCTGTGGCTATTACTTTCACTTCGTAAATTCCATCCGGCAACTCGTCGATACCAAATACGGTCTCCTGAGTTGTGAATTCTTCTCCATTTACGATATAGCGTGTTTCCTTAAGAGGCGCTGTTCCTCTTTGAACCGTTGCCACGATAGCGGCATCTTTTTTATTGGTAAAGGTGCCTTCGGTAAAGTTCGGTGCCAAATTCACTTTGGCAAAGGATTTTTCAACCATAGCACGGTCCGAATGAAGGATGATGGTATTGTCATCCATATCCACAATCTTGGCATAGACAACAAAGTCCATATCATCTTCCACTACAACCGGTGTTCCCTCATAAGGAATCCACTGTCCGTCTTCATCAAAGGTTTCTCCTTTCTTCACAATCTGGTAGGAGATGGATTTTACTCCGGATGGTTCATCCTGACCTTCAATGTCGATATTGAAGCCTGCGGAGGATACGAGAATATCTCCTTCCTCTGACTTCATATAGTTGTTGGTTCCTGCTTTATCTGTAATGGTAATGCTTCCCGTAGGATCCACAATATCTTTGAAAAGTGCCCGAAGAGTATCGTCTCTTCCAACTACATAGCCAAAGTCTTTTTCGTTGGAAAGAAGTTCATTGTCCGAATTGTACCATCCGACAAATTCATATCCTTCTTTCTCCGTGGCCAGCAAGTCTAACGTGTATCCGGTATTGGCATCATAATAATATGGTTCATCTCCCGAGTTCTCCATATTTCCACTTTCAACCGCTGCCGATTCGCTCTGGGCGAATAACGTATCTTCACCACACTGGACTTTTCCTCCTGCCGTTACATACAGCCCCACATCATACTTATTACGAACAGAATACGTAATGATTTGAGATTCCTCACAGGAGTCTGTCTTAGCTGTCACTTTGACCTTGACTTCAACTGGGTTTTCTCCTTCCGGAATACGGTCAAATACAACCTTGTCACCCTGTATTTTAGCAATTTCAGCCAGAGCACTTTCGATACCCGGAGTTTCTGTCGCAGCACTTTCTATCGTAGCACTTTCTGTTCCCGGTGTTTCTGTTTCATCGGCACCGACATAATCGATATCCACAATTTTATAAGAATATTGAATATTTTCCTGTCGATGCTCGTCGTGTACTTCACAAAGGGTCACATCCGTTTGAACATCCATGCGACGGGAAGGTTTTTCTCCGGTCTTTGGTACATTTACAATTTCATCAAAGGTACGAAGAGAAATGCCACAAGTACATATTTTACGTTTCAACGTTATGGTGTACTCATTTTCCAAATCACCTTTTTGAACTTTGATGGTCAAAACGTCTCCATCCCAGTTCTTGCTGATGGTTACACCGTTTCCACCTACCGCATAAACTTCCGGCACCTGCAATTCCGGATATCCATATGGCACATCAACCGTATAATTTCTCTTATATGGTTTAAACTCTTCGGTCAATTGTACACCATAGGCAATATCTTCGGCATTACCAACTGCCAAACTGTTGAGACAGGTTTCATCGGCATAAATATTAGTTGTCATTTTTCCTGTGATATCCTGTGCCACAATCGTAAACTCTTTGGTAGTGATGGAAGGAGCCAGAGCAACGGAACCCGAATCCATTGTACCGGATGTATAATCCTTATGGAACAATGGTTCTTTATCTTCTACTTTAATCACTCCATCTACAATCTGTGCCGTCACTTTTCCTTCATATACCGCCATTTCTTTAATCGTAATTTCATTGTCTTCATCGCCCACACAATAGAATAGCGTATTTTCAGCATCTTCTGCTGTATATAGAGAGACATTCGGTCCTTTGGTCAGATATTGTACATAAAGGATACTTGTTGTGATATTTCCTGCTGCATCTTCTACCTTCATCTGATAATATCCATTTTCAGAAAGGTTGGTCTCGTAGGTATCCGACAATTCTGTCGGTGTTCCGCTTACCGTGATACCACTGCCCAAATTTGTAGCTTTATTGGTATTCATATCCACTTTTTGAATCTTCACGGATTGAATCTTTCGGTCCGCCTTAATGGAATACTGAATATACGCATTGGCTGTGGTATAATCCTTAATCTCCTCTCCGTCCTGGTTTACCAGTTTCATGGAAATACTTGGCCAGTCATCTGTCTTTTCATCCGTCTTTTCTGCCTCTTCATCGAAACTGTCAATGACGATTTGCTGCTGTGCAATATTTCCGGAACTATCTTCTACAATGACATGATAAGTTCCATTTTTCTTGATTTTCAAAGTTCCTTTGGCAAATTGATTATTTACCATTTCATCCGCTCCATTTCCACCAATACTGACAGAATTGAGCATCACATTATCATAGATATAAACCGGAATTTCAAAACTTGTTCCCGGCTGAAGCTTCGTAAATTCTTTCGGAAGCGTCTTACCGATGACAATGTTTGGTTTTACGGAATCTTCCGGTACATCACGGCCGGTATCTCCTTCGCTTCGGTCTGCATAATATTCTACCATGCGGTCGAAGGAAGCACTGCCATTGATTACTTTTACCGTAACAGTATGTTTTTTCAAAGATCTGTTGTTGAAATCTACCGTGTGACATTTATAATATTCACCGGTATCCTCACCATCTCGGTCTTTGTACTGTTTGGTTGTATAACCAAAGCTATTGTTACTGGAGATTTCCACATCTCCGGTATAGAAGAAATCAATACTTCTTGCATAAGTGGTAAAGGTAAAGGTATTTCCCTCGCCTCCGGTACAAATATCACTGTTGTATGGAAGCACAGTACCTTCTTTAACGGATCCAATATCTTCGTCTTTCCACTGCTGTCCGCCCACGGTATTGGTAAATTCAAATACCGGATTATCGGTGCGGATATTGCATCCGGAAACGGTTGATACAAAGGTAATATCTTTGAAGGAACCTGTGGTGGTATCGGCAATTCGAAGTACACCGGAACCTTCTTTTTGTGCCGTCACCGTTACATAACCTGTTTTCACATTGTATGCGGCGCTGGCCAAAAGTTTATTGTCTGTCTCTTCTGCAACTCCCTCTTTATTGAGTTTCATCTCCGTCAACGTAATATTGCTTCGCTTGGAAGAATCCATCGCTGCCTGCGTTTTCAGGCTAAAGTTAACCGGATTTCCCACAGTCAGGGAAACTTTATCCAGACAATCAAATCTTGTTGCCGGTACTACTTTCCCACAGATAATGTTATTTTTACTCTCATATTCTGCGGCACTGCTCTTCAATTTGAATTGCAGATTTACTGCTCCGACAGCATCTTCCGGATCAAATGCACTCAATGGAATCAACATCTTTCCTTTGATTTTCTGCGTTGTTCCGGCGGCAATGGACTTGTTGGAACTTACGGTGCCTGCGGTATCCGTATAGCCAAGATAATCAAACACACCGGAATCATTGCCGTTTCCAAGAAGAACATTCTCTGCTCCGTCATCACTCATAACCAACGTTCCACCAATCTCCAATGGAACATATTTATCTTCACTTCCGTCTGTCTTACCGGAGGTACGTTTTACTTCAAATTGAACATCAGAAGCATCTTTTACCCCTTGGTTGCTTACTGTCATTTCAATATCTGCAAGAACACAGGAAATATTATTGACCGTACGTTTTTCCAAGTTATCTCCTGCTGTCACCTGCAAGTCATCGATGGAGAGTTCGGCTTTCTCACCCACCACGATTTTTCCTGCGCCATCTTCATCATCCGCTGTGCTCAATACTTTCGCACTGGAATAAGAAGGATCTTCCTGTACTTCAAAATAGATGTATCCTCCTGCGATGTCACTCGGAAGTGCTCTGGTGGTAACATCATCCGTAGTTACCTGCTGCCCCGCAAGGATATTCTTTTCCACTTTCCATTGGGCAAGTTCTGTCGCCTCGCCACCATCTTTTCCACTTGCCTTCAAGGTGATATATACCGGGTTAGCCTTGCTGCCGCGAATCGCCACATCTCCGGTATTGCGGAAGGAAACACTTCCGGTTAATGTCTCACCAGCCACAAAGTTGTTTTGATCAAATCGGATAGAAGCTTCTCCTATCTTTTGCTCTCCAATTCCATAGGTAATCGCATAAATACCTGCGGTAGCTGACTTGGAAGTATCCGGAACGTATTCGGTATATTCTTTGCCATCGAAATCCATGGTGGCTTTTTTCAGCTGCGTCATAGTTCCTTTGGTAAGAATGGTAAGGGTACCTGCCTGATTTCCCTCCGTCGGCTTACCAAGGGCAATCTGTGGAGAATTGAAGATAAACTGGTCTTCTCCACCACCTTTCTTTTCATCAAAGAAAGCTGCCTGCGCATCCTCGGAAGCAAGATCTTGAGAAACATTGTCCTCATATACCTGCATGTGATTCATAGCCAGCATAAATGCCTCACCAAATTTCTTAACCGTTGGGTCATATTTGGTCACATAAAGGGCATTATTTACTGTATTTGCCACAGTCTGAGTATAAACCGCTGAGATGTTGCCATCTCCATCTACACCGATGGTAGCTTCCGCCTGGGAATTTCCACGCTCTTCATCGATGGTAAACAGCGGATCCACTGTAATGGTGGCGGTACTGCTATTCAATGCATTTTTCAGATTTTCTTCGTTGATAACATAGGTAATTCCATTCATATTGTAAAGAAGGAATGTCTCTGCACTTCCGGAATTACTCAATTTACCATGAAGGAATTTCAAGTTTGTGAAGTTTGGTGAATCCACTTTTTCCACACAAGAACCACCTACATAAACACCGTCATTATCATCACTGCCTTCATAATCTACCAGTGTTTTCAAAAGAATCGGTGTACTGAATTTCAAATCACGTGTTTCTTTTGTTCCTTCCCCGGTTTCTTCAGAACCTGTTTCAATACTTGCTTTCTGAACATACATTTTTTTGATTTTTTTATAATCTTTGTCTGCTCCAAATGTATCCTTTTGCTCTGTTGTATAGGAAAGGAAATAATTATCATCTGTGCCTTCTGTAATCTGCACATTTTCCAAACGGGTTCCCTGTTCTTCCCACTCCTGTGTCGGCTCCAAGTCATAGGTTTTATAAGTACCATCGGCCTGTTTTACACTATAATGGAGTTTTGAATATTTTCCATACAGATAATCCGTGGTCAATGCATATTGATAATTTGCTTTTGCATAAGGGTCACCGGTTCCGGATTGGTCATTGGTATTATTTCCCTGTGCATCTTGTTCATATTTTTCCTTATATGCTTGTTCACGCTTTGCCATTTCCACATCCGTGTAAGCTTCTGTATCAGCAAACAAATGTACATCGGAAGTCGAACCTGACGGAAGGAAGCGATATCCCTCTCCTTCACTTAATACCGTTGCATCGGTAAATTCTGCCGGTGTTTCGGTATCAAACTCAGCAGTCTTTACTTCTACCAACTGACTTGCTTTTTTCAGCATCTCGTCGGAGTCGGTGCTCTCCGGTATGGTCTGTGCCGCACTTGCCAAATAGGAAGTCCAGGTCACTTTGATTTTTCCATTTTCCACGATGGCATGGTAATCCAAATCACCGGTACCTTCTTCGGCTCCATCTTTTCGGTCTACCACAATATATTTGGTACTCGATGATTCGTCAATCGGATTTACAAGTCCCATGGAATCTTTTCCTTCTTCACCACCCTCACCGGTGCTGGTGGTAGAAAGTTTGGACATAACAAGTTGTGTATTGTTTAAACTGTGTCCCGGATTCTCACGACTAATGGTATACAATACATAGTTTGTATCATTCACCGTAAGAAGTCGATAATCGGAAGCACTGTCAAATCCGCTTCCCAGTTCAACAGCAGAAGCATTGTTGCCATAGCCACTTACCTGGAATTCGTCAATGCCATCCACATCGTAAGCCTGAGCGGACATATCATCCGTTTGTGCATTATCATTGGAAGAATTGATATTTTGCAGCCGGAAGACGTTTTTCGGTTTGGAAACGCTCACCGGTGCTCCTGCCACATCGACATCCAACTCTTCTTCCTCCGTTCCTCCCATATCACGGCCGCAAAGCTGCCAGGAGAAGAACCACGGTTTTTTTCCATCCTCCTCTCTGGAGCGGTCATATCCGGCTTTACAGCCCACCACATCCATCTCGTAGGAGAAGAACAAGAATACCACTCGGAAACCAACTGCCGCCGAGGTGATAAATTCATCTACCTGTGACTTTTTATTGATCGTAAAGGCAAAGGATACAGAAACTTTTACATAAATATCCAGTTTTGCCAGGTCGACACCGACACCGGCCCCTGCCTCCACATATAGTTTTGGATTTAATGATAGTCCGGCAAAGGACACATTATTCTTGATACTTGTAGTTCCGTCCGGGTTCTTAACTTCCTCCTTTTCCATTTCAATTCCTGTCTGGGCTTCCAATCCCATACCAACCTGTACATAAACGTAGAAGATTGGACAGACATTGAATCGATACTGCAAACGAATGCTTCCCTCAATGGAAAGAGCAATCATCGCAGAAGAGAACTCGTATTTTCCGGTCAATTTACTATATTTCCACAAGAATGACATATTGACCGCAATATCAACACCTACTGCTTTGTTTTTCAATGGAGAAGCCTGTGCCGGTCTTCCTGTATTTCCGGTTCCATCTGACCTTCCTGCCTGTTTTCTCAATTGCTTGAAAATATTATTGTTAGGACTTGACATCGCTTCCTTCATGTCATTTAAGCCCTGGGAACCCATCCAGTCTTTTTCTGCTGCTCCACCATTTTCGGAGGAACTACCAAAGATAGGAGTACCTACGGAGAAACCGATTTCATCATCTCCCATCATAAAGGTTCCATATCCAAGTCCGATATTAAGCTCCGGAAGCGAAACTCCCGGTGATGTATTCGCGATATCCGGCTGATTACTTGTAGTACCGTCGGTATCATCCGGTGCCACAGCTGGAGATGCTTCCTCAGACTCAAAGGCCTGTGCTGCCGGTTCCGGCAATGTATAGAAACCACCTCGTTTGGTAGAGGTAATCTTTTCTTTACTATCGGATGTCAAACGGGAAGTGATATAGTAGGTCTCATTTCCATGAAAACATCCCAGATAGTTATTGATTTCGTCCTTAGAAGATGCTGCCACAAAACCATTTGGCATCTTCGTTTCATAGACTTTTATCTTGGCCGGGCTTTCATAATCCGTCCGGAGATTACCTTTCCAATCCGGCGTCCACTCATATTTCTTGGTGGATGAATTCATCTTTGCCGGGCTGGCATCATAACCGGACAAGAAAGATACGGTTCCCTGGGAAACAGCACCATACATTTTGACCTTACCATCTTTTGTAGAAATATCACGGTAAGATTTTTCCTCATCCGTCATTTTTTGTTTTTGTTCTTCTGAGGTCTGCGTTGTTACAAATCCCGGAATCACCTGGAAGGTTTCCTTTCCCGTCGCCCCCGGCGGAATGTTAAGAGATGCCGGCTGCACGGTAAAATCTACTTTCAAAAGGATATCTTTTCCAAAATCTGTAATTTTGTACGGTTCGCCCGGTCTTAAAATTTTAACCGGATTCGTTCCGTCTCCCTCTGGAGTATAGACACCATTTTTATCTTTATCCTTATATAAACAAACGCTCTTCTCTGCAAGAATTTCCGGATCTCTTACGACGCTGACAGCATCCGGTGTATATACCGAGAACGTGATGGTATTGGTTGCAATATCCGCATCTGACATCGGGATATCGGCAGCACCATCATATACTTTGTTATCATAAAGAATCTTGGTACCGTCATTTAAGCCAAAATTGATTTTACTGAAATTCTTTATCGTTCCCGAAGATGTATGAGTAAACTCACTATTATCTGTCGTCCATGCAATATCGGAATCATTGACACGAACATTTTTCAAGATTTTGTCAAGTTTCTTCTGTTTCGCCTCATCGTCATCTGCCTCTGTCATAGAAGTCTTGCAGTTAATCAAAACGCTTTGATAACGATTGTATTCAAGGTTCAAACTATAATTATCCGTAGTTGACAATCTTTGGTTGCCATTCGAAAATTTCACGTTGGTAGATTTATTGACATTGTTAGTTTTCGATATGGTATTGGAACCCGCTTTGAGTTCAACCGTATCCAATTTGTATACTCCTGTCGTATCAGACTGGGCAACTTTCAATTCAGATCCCATGAAAATATTTTTGCTGCCATTAAAACCACCGTTTACAATGGAAATGTATGGTTTCAGACCGGAGCGAATGGTCTTTACATCCGTATTGGTAGAGTTGTTCAGACGATCCTTATCCTCATTATCTCCGGTATTGACATAAACGGTCGGTGCTTTGCTTAAGGCACGACGCGTCAATGTAAAGCTAGGTGAGTATACTTTTGTTTCACGAGGACGTACCGTATCACCACGCTTACTAATCACTGACTTAAAGACAAGATGTGTGGCATTACTTACATTGCTGATAGAATCCAAGTTTACATTAAATTCATTATCCTTTGTAAGCTTATCAAATTGTGTATGAATGGTATATACCCCTTTTTGAGCCTCTGAATTAATGCGGTCTCTCATATTGCCATCCCCACTGGAGGAGGTATATTCCGTCAGATTTCTGGCAAAAGAGCTATTTCCAATGCCCACTACCAGACCACTATAATACTCTCTGGCCCAGTATAAACTATAACTGGTTTTCGAACTAAACGATCCGGACAAAGAGCTAAATTGATTGGTCATATCTCCGAGATCAAAATAGGTATTGGCACGGTAATCTGTCTGCAAAAGATTGCTACTGATATCTTTTGCATTACCATTTTCATCATAAGCCGTATAGGACGATAATAGGTTGCAGGTACCGGACCACGAACTGCTGCCGCTCGGGGACATACTATAGGTATAAACCGTATCGGACTGAGCAGACATATCGCCGTCTTCATCCGTGACTTTCTTTAACTTAATTTCACTTTCTTTCTTTTCGACTGCCTCTGCCTTAACCTCTTTGTCATCGGTTTTGGTAATGGCATCTTTACTTTCTTTGACACGGTCTGAAGCATCTTTTGCTTCCTTACTCTTGGATGCCGTAGCCAGATTGTCTTTATCCGAGGTGTTTGTATTAAAGAGATTGACACGAATTTCCTGTGCCTTTTCTTTGATATTACCACCTTTGGCATTCTTTAACTGAATGGTAAAGTAAACATCCTCATCGGTCTTTTCTTTATTATCCAAAAGTTGAATCTCGATTTCTGCTCTTTCGATACCACCGCTAAAGCTTGCTGTGGATTCTGCTTTTGCATAATCTTTTCCAGCCTTCGCCGTACCATCCACTGTGATATAATCTACGGAAGATACGTATTGGGTAGCTCCGGTTCTGGTTAATTTTATCTTTGCTTTCCCGGTACTTTTGTCCACACGCACCTGACTCAGGGCAAACCCCATGGTGCTGTCCAGTTTTTCCTCGTCATCTTTGATGCACATGGAAAAACGGTTGGCAGACTCTGTGAAGGTAGCCCCTTCTACTTCGTAAATGGTAAAGGAAGCCAATTCCTCTGCTTCATGCTCCTCATCATCCGTTGCTTTGACGATGATATCTTTTACCCATTCACCTTCTTCAAAATCCACCTGCAGGAAGCTGGTTTTATATGGCATGTTCTGATCCAAAGAAACATCCGTATAACTTCCTTTTTCATAGGTATTTTCATCAGTAATATGACGACTGTTGAGGTTAATCCACAACTTCTGAGAAGCTTCCTCCCCGGTTGACTGTGACAAACTCAACTTGTAATCTGCTTCAACTACACAAATATATTCATTTTCTTTATACTCTTTTTCGCTGACAGAAAGAGTATCATTTTCAGCTCCAGAAATGGCTTCCCATTGACCATCCTTTTTCATATGCCAAAAATAACGAACATATTCCCCTTTAACTCCTTTCAAAGAAAGGGTTATTTTCCCATCTTTCGTTTCCTCTTTCAATTCATATGTACTGGAAACCTGTTGTTTACCAATGGTCCCATCGGCACCAATCGGATTTTCTACTTTAACTGTATAATCCGTATTCGATGCTGCATTGGCATACACATATTCCTTCTCCTCTTCGTCTAACGCAGCTACTGCCGGCGCGATAGCAACTTTCGCTGTCGCTTTCCCTTTAGTGCCTCCCAGACGATAAATGGTAATCTTTTGCTCTTTTGCATTTTTCCCTTCCTCAATGGTCGTGGAATCATGTTTAAAGGCAAAAGTTCCATTTGGGAATTTTTCTTCCCATGATTCATCTTCTTCGACGGTTTCCCCGTCTTTTCCTGTCACTGATAAATTCCCTGGTTTATCAGCTTCATAGGCGTATGCTGACGTCCCGACACTGGTCACAATCATGACCGCTGCCAAGAAAATCGCCATCAATCGCTTTCGTAAATGCTTCATTGACATTTCCTCCTATCCTTTCCTAAAATATTATAAAACAATCTACTTTATCTTTATAACATAATATCACTTTTTTATCCATGTTTTTTCATAAAAGTCCCTGTTTTTTACACAAATGGGAAATTTTTTCTAATTGAAGAAAAAAATCTTTAGAAAAAATCTATAAACAATTTGACAACAAATTTATTTTTCCTTATACTA
>JALEKC010000090.1 GCA_022769325.1 Eubacterium sp.
GGCGAGACAGAGGCGAAAAAAGATGCCACCTGGAACGAAGAGATGAGTTTTATCGATGGCAGGATGATCTATGGAGACCGGAGTTCGGAAAAGGCAAAATTTCATACGATTAATTTTAAAGAAGATGGGAAAGCCAGTGACTTCGAAGCACCGTCGGACAGTTTATTTACGGCTGTGATTGGAGAAAATCTGTATTATACCTATATGCCAAAAACGGATAAAGAAGGAGCTGGGGAGACAGAGATTGGTGTGGTACATTTGAAATGAATTTGTCACAAATATTATCGGACAAATTTCCTCTTGACATCCTTGAAAAAAAATCATATTATAGATAATAACTTATAGAAAATGCGTAGATGAAGAGGAGTACACAAAAAGAACGCCAACAGAGAGGATTTTCACCGGCTGAAAGAAATCCGGCACGTATTTTGTGGAAGGTAGCTTCGGAGCAGGATTTTTGAAGCAGAGATTGTGTGTAGGAAATCACGGTTCGCCCCGTTACTGGCAAAATGAGGAATAAAGAGAGTACAGAACAGAAATAGAATTGTACGTTTTTATTTGAAATAAGGTGGTACCGCGACATGTGTTCGCCCTTATGGGAAGGTGCCATGGAAATATGAGAGACTCAGACTCCGGAAGGTATCTTCCGGAGTTTTTTTAACGTTATTATAGAAAATGGAGGTAATCATGAAAAAAGAATTAGGAAAAAACTATGATCCCAAAGATATTGAAGACCGTCTTTATACCAAATGGGTCAACAAAAAATATTTTCATGCGGAAGTGAATCCGGATAAGAAACCTTATACGATTGTGATTCCACCGCCCAATATTACAGGTCAGCTTCATATGGGTCATGCTCTGGACAACACACTTCAGGATATTTTGATTCGATTTAAAAGAATGCAGGGCTATGAAACCTTATGGTTGCCGGGAACCGATCATGCGTCCATTGCAACAGAAGCGAAAATCGTTGAAGCTATGCGTGAAGAAGGACTTACTAAGGAAGATATCGGCCGTGAGAAATTCTTAGAGCGTGCTTGGGATTGGAAAAAACAATACGGAGGACGTATCGTTTCTCAGTTGAAGAAAATGGGCTCTTCCTGTGATTGGGACAGAGAGCGTTTTACCATGGATGAGGGCTGCAACAAAGCGGTAAAAGAAGTATTCGTAAAATTATACAAGAAAGGTTTGATTTATCGCGGAGAGAGAATCATCAACTGGTGTCCGCATTGTCTGACATCCATTTCCGATGCCGAGGTTGAGTATGAGGATCAAAAAGGACATTTCTGGCATCTGCGCTATGCCTTTGCAGATGGAAGCGGATATATCAATTTGGCTACTACCCGTCCGGAAACATTGCTTGGAGATACTGCTGTTGCCGTAAATCCTAATGATGAAAGATACAAAGACATGGTGGGAAAGAAACTGATTCTGCCAATCGTTCATCGCGAGATTCCGTTGATTGCAGATGAGTATGTAGATATGGAATTTGGAACCGGTGTTGTAAAAATTACTCCGGCTCACGACCCGAACGACTTTGAGGTAGGACTTCGCCACGATTTGCCGGTAATCAACGTCATGACAGAAGATGCCAAAATTGTAGATGAGTATGAAAAATACGCCGGCATGGACCGCTACGAAGCAAGAGAAGCCATTGTAAAAGATTTGGAAGCAGAGGGAGCTCTTGTTAAAATCGAAGATCACGATCATAATGTAGGAACCTGCTACCGATGCGGTACTACGGTCGAGCCACGTGTCAGTAAACAGTGGTTCGTAAAAATGAAGCCGTTAGCTGGTCCGGCGATTGAGGCTGTAAAAAAAGGTGAGACTAAATTTGTACCGGAACATTTTAACAAGACCTATTTCCACTGGCTAGAAAATATCCGAGACTGGTGTATTTCCCGTCAGCTCTGGTGGGGACATCAGATTCCGGCCTTTTATTGTGATGACTGTGGAGAATTGGTTGTTACCAAGGATAATTCCTGCAAGTGCCCAAAATGCGGCAAAGAGATGCGTCAGGATCCGGACACTCTGGATACCTGGTTTAGTTCAGCATTGTGGCCATTTTCTACCCTTGGCTGGCCGGATGACACGGAGGAAATGAAATATTTCTATCCAACCAATACCCTTGTAACCGGCTATGATATCATTCCGTTCTGGGTTATGCGAATGATGTTCAGCGGAATCGAGCAGACCGGTCAGGTGCCGTTTGACACGGTATTGATTCACGGTCTGGTACGTGATTCCCAAGGACGTAAGATGAGTAAATCCCTTGGAAATGGTATCGACCCATTGGAAGTAATTGACAAATACGGAGCCGATGCCCTTCGCCTGACTCTGGTAACCGGAAATGCGCCTGGAAATGACATGCGTTTTTACTGGGAGCGTGTCGAGGCAAGCCGTAACTTTGCCAACAAAGTATGGAATGCGTCTCGCTTTATCATGATGAATTTTGCTCAAAATGAAGAGCTTGCGAACAAAGAAGTGTCTGCGGAGGAACTTACACAGGCAGATAAATGGATTCTTGCAAAATGTAACCAGCTGTCAAAAGATGTCACTGCGTTGATGGAAACTTATGATCTTGGTATTGCGGTTCAGAAGATTTATGATTTCATCTGGGAAGAATTCTGTGACTGGTATATTGAGATGGTTAAACCTCGTCTGTACAATGAAGAGGATGAGACAAAGGCCGCAGCACTTTACACCTTGAAAAAGGTATTTATCGATGCCTTGAAACTGCTTCATCCATATATGCCATTTATTACGGAAGAAATTTACTGCACATTGATGGACAATGACGACGATTCGATTATGATTTCGGCTTGGCCGGAATATACTGAAAGCATGAATTTTGCGAAAGACATGGACGCTGTAGAACGCATCAAAGAAGCGGTAAAAGGCATCCGAAATGTCCGCGGCGAGATGAATGTACCACCGAGCAAGAAAGCGAAAGTAATTGTTGAGACAGAAGATGCGGAAGTAAAAGATATCTTCGAAACCAACAAAGTATTCTTTGCAACACTGGGATATGCCAGCGAAGTGACAATTCAGGCGGACAAAACCGGCATTGATAAAGATGCGGTTTCGGTAGTGATTGATAAAGGTACAATCTATATGCCATTTGCAGAACTTGTCGATGTGGCAAAAGAAATTGAGCGACTGAAGAAAGAAGAAAAACGCTTGATGGGTGAGTTGAAGCGCTCCGAAGGAATGCTTGGAAATCCAAATTTTGTCAACAAAGCACCTGCAAAGAAAATTGAGGAAGAAAAAGCCAAACTGGAAAAATATCAGAGCATGATGGCTCAGGTAAAAGAAAGACTGGCTCAATTACAGTAAAATAAAAGGCTGTCGCAGTTCACATTTGGTGCGACAGCCCCTTTTTAATTACCCTTGCTGCTTAAGGGATTGGAGGCATTTTCCCAAAATAAATTGTTGTTCGGGGAAGCTTTGTCATCTTTTCCGTAATCGGAATTTTGACGAATGCGCCTGGTACGTTCTTCTTCTTTCGTGGTATTTTTGGATTCTGATTCTGTATTTGGCTCTGCCATGTTAAACAACCCTCTTTCTTATTTTAAAGTTGATATAACATTAGTTTGTATGATTGAGAAAAAAATATCCCGATTCTCTTGTCAAATTTTAAAACCGGTTGTAAAATAGACAGGTGAAAAAAGACAAGGGAGGCAATAAAATGAGATATCAGACCATTATTTTTGATTTAGATGGAACATTATTAAATACATTGGAGGATCTGTGTGACAGTGTCAATGTTATTATGAAACGCTATGGCTGGAAGACGCATTCATTGGAAGAAATTCGACGTTTTGTGGGAAATGGTATCGGCAAACTAATGGAGCGCGCCACCCCGGATGGCAGAGAGAATCCGCAGTTTGAAGAGGCGTTTGAAGCTTTTCGTATGTATTATACGGATCATTGTCAGATTAAGACGAGAGCCTATGACGGTGTCGTGGAACTGATGAATGAATTGAAAGAAAATGGTGCAAAACTGGCAATTGTTTCTAATAAAAATGACGCGGCGGTGAAAGAGCTAAATGAAATTTACTTTTCCGGATGTGTCGGCGCTGCGATTGGAGAAGTGAAGGGTAGACAGAGAAAACCGGCACCGGATGAGGTAAATGCGGCTCTGGAAGAACTGGGGTCGAAGAAAGAAGAGGCAGTTTATATCGGGGATTCCGAAGTGGACTATGCGACGGCTTGTGCCAGTGGACTTCCGTGTGTGCTTGTAAGCTGGGGATTCCGTGACAAAGAACTTTTGGAGAGTTTTGATGCGGAGAAAGTCGTCGATAATGTAAATGATTTACGCGAATTTCTCTTTGATTTTACACAAAAATGATTATGAATTTTACATTTACATCGTATGATTAAATCAGAGTAAAATGATTGCAGATGTGAATGGAGGAATTCATTATGAAGGAAAAAGAAAAAAGACCGTGGTATCTCAATAACCCGGAATTATTTATGATGATATTATTGATTGGTTGCTTTTTGGTAGGAGGCAGTATTGCCTATACCTTAAGCAGCCTTTTTTGCTCTCATGCAGCCCAGGCAAAAGAACTGGCATTGTCGGCATCTTGTCTGATTACAGTTGCCATAGGCGGGATTGGAGGCTATCTGTGGCTTATTAAAAAAAGCGAAGAATATTAATTACCTACATTTTTCGTAAATTTTACAAAAAAGTGATTTTACATTTTACATTGGTAACATAAGATGGGATGCGTGGTTGAAGCAGAGGCGTCAACCGGAAAAAAGACAAATGTGCCGGCGAAAAGTCCGGGATAGAAATGGAGGAAAACAGATTATGAAAATGAAGAAAGTATTGGCTGCCATGTTGGGAGCTGTAATGGTTGCAGGATGTTTGACAGGATGTGGCGGAAGTTCCACGGGAAGTTCCACAAGTCCGGAAAGCAGTGCAGAAAGTGAAGGAGCATTTGACAGTGCAAAAGCAATTACGGTAGTATCCAGAGAAGATGGTTCCGGAACTAGAGGTGCTTTTATCGAATTATTTGGAATCGAAGAAAAGGACGCAGATGGCAACAAAATAGACAATACAACAGAGGATGCCAGTGTGACCAACAACACATCCGTTATGATGAGCACTGTAGCAGGAAATGAATATGCCATCGGATATATTTCTCTTGGATCTTTGAACGATTCTGTAAAAGCTGTAAAAATTGATGGAGCAGAAGCAACCGTTGATAATATCAAGAGTGGTGCTTACAAAGTGTCCCGTCCATTTAACATTGTTACAAAAGACAAAGTAAATGAAGTAGCACAGGATTTCATTGATTACATTATGAGCGCAGATGGTCAGGCAGTAATTGAAGAAAATGGTTATATCAAAAACTCTGAAAATGGTGCGTTCACCAGTAAAAATCCAAAAGGAAAAGTAGTTGTAGCAGGTTCTTCTTCCGTATCTCCAGTAATGGAAAAATTGAAAGAAGCATATAGTGCGATTAATCCGGATGCAGATATCGAAATTCAGACATCTGATTCAACTACAGGCGTAGAATCAGCAATCAGCGGAATCTGTGATATCGGTATGGCCTCCCGTGAATTGAAAGATACCGAGACATCAGAAGGGGTAAAAGCAACAGCTATCGCTTTGGATGGAATTGCAGTTGTAGTAAACAAGGCAAATAGTATTGAAGATCTTTCTTCCGATGCGGTAAAAGGAATTTATACCGGTGAAATTGAAAGCTGGGCTGATGTTCAGTAGTTGACGCAGATTGGAGAATTAATATGAAGCAGTGGAAAGAAAAAGGAATGGAAATCTTATTTTTGCTTGCTGCCTGCGTGTCCATCTTAGCGGTTGTTCTAATTTGTATTTTCTTATTTGCGAATGGAATACCGGGAATGGCAAAAATAGGTTTCTTTAAATTCCTTGCCGGTCAAAAATGGAAACCGGGAAATGATATTTATGGAATTCTTCCTATGATACTGGGAAGTATTTATGTAACAGTGGGAGCTATTATAATAGGCGTACCGGTAGGAATATTTACTGCCGTTTTTATGGCAAAATTCTGCCCGAGAAAGATATATCCATATTTGAAACAAGCCATTGATTTGCTTGCCGGCATTCCTTCTGTTGTCTATGGATTTTTCGGATTGGTGGTCATTGTACCCATGGTTCGTAGTTTGACAGATGCTCTTCATGCAAGAGGAGATGGAACCGGGATTTTGACAGCATCGATTTTACTTGGACTTATGATTTTGCCTACTATAATCGGAGTGTCAGAAGCTGCGATTCGTGCAGTGCCGGAAAGCTATTATGAAGGCTCTCTGGCCCTGGGGGCAGATCCGATACGAAGCATGTTTTTTGCTACATTACCAGCGGCAAAATCCGGTATTATGGCAGGGGTTATTCTGGGAATTGGGCGTGCCATCGGCGAAACCATGGCGGTTATTATGATTGCCGGAAATCAGCCCCGTATGCCAAAGGGAATCTTGCAGGGAGTCAGAACATTAACAACCAATATTGCCATCGAAATGGGATATGCACAGGACTTACATCGTGAGGCTTTGATTGCAACCGGGGTTGTATTATTTGTATTTGTTCTTATCATTAATTTGCTGTTTTCAGCGATGAAACGGAGGGGTAAATAATGCAGAAGGCTGGAGAAAATATCAACATTCAATCCGTTCCTCAAAAGATAAAAAATAGTATTAAACATCCGGTATCACTTGTGTTTTTTATTTTGATTATTTTGTCGGTGTTATTTACCGTTATATCTCTTGGTTTTTTGATTGGATACATACTTTTTAATGGAATACCAAATCTTTCACCTGAGTTGTTTGCTTGGCATTATACAACAGAAAATGTTTCTATGCTTCCAGCGATTCTTAATACGATTATGATGGCAGTTCTGGCTCTTGTGATTGCTATTCCGTTTGGTATTGGTGCAGCTATTTATATGGTGGAATATGCGAAAAAAGGGAACAAAATAGTAGAAGTCGTTCGTATTACCGCAGAGACTTTGACAGGAATCCCATCGATTGTATATGGCCTCTTTGGAATGCTTTTTTTTGTAACAACTTGTAAGATGGGATTGTCATTGCTGGCAGGAGCACTGACATTATCAATTATGATTCTTCCTGTTATTATGAGGACTACGGAAGAGGCGCTTTTAGCAGTGCCGGATTCCTTCCGAGAAGGAAGTTTTGGACTTGGGGCCGGGAAATTGCGAACGGTATTTCGAATTGTTCTGCCGCCGGCAATTCCTGGAATTTCTTCCGGAATAATTTTGGCCATGGGACGTATTGTAGGAGAGACAGCAGCTTTGATTTATACGGCAGGAACTGTGGCAGAGATACCGAAAAACATTCTGTCATCTGGTCGAACCTTGGCAGTGCATATGTATTCTCTTTCCAGTGAAGGTCTTTATATGGATCAAGCTTATGCTACAGCAGTTGTTCTTTTGGTAATTGTAATGTTGATTAACTTAGGTTCCACATTTGTGGCGAAAAAAATAAATAAATTTTAGGAGAAATAACAATGAATAAATTTCAAATTGATCATCTTGATTTATATTACCATGATTTTCATGCATTAAAAGAAATTGCACTGGATATTCCGGAGCATGAAATTACTGCATTTATCGGGCCAAGTGGATGTGGAAAATCAACCTTTTTAAAATGCCTGAATCGCATGAATGATTTGGTGGAAGGCTGTCGGATTACAGGAAGTGTAACCTTGGATCAGGAAGATATTTATGGAGATATGGATATCAATGTTCTTCGAAAAAGAGTGGGAATGGTATTTCAAAAGCCCAACCCTTTTCCGATGAGTGTATATGATAATATTGCTTATGGACCCCGTACTCACGGAATTCGCAATAAGGCTAAATTGGATGAAATTGTGGAAACATCTCTTCGTCAGGCAGCTATCTGGGATGAGTTAAAAGACCGATTGAAAAAAAGTGCGCTGGGGCTGTCGGGAGGTCAACAACAACGTCTGTGCATTGCTAGAGCTCTTGCAGTTGAACCGGAAGTGATTTTAATGGACGAGCCCACATCGGCGCTGGATCCTATTTCAACCTCTAAAATAGAAGATCTTGCCATTGAATTAAAAGAAAAATATACCATTGTTATGGTCACACATAATATGCAACAGGCAACACGTATTTCTGACCACACCGTATTTTTTCTTTTGGGAGAAATAATAGAAGCAGGAAAGACAGAACAGTTATTTTCAATGCCAAAAGACCAGCGGACGGAAGATTATATTACAGGGAGGTTTGGATGATATGAGAAATCGTTTTAATCAGCAATTACAAACACTAAATGATGAAATGATTGAGATGGGAAATTTGATTTGTTGTGCCATTGAAATGTCTATTAATGCCCTTCTCAATAAGGATTTAAAAATAGCACAGGATACCATTGCTTTTGATTTGGAAATTGATCATAAAGAACGTGACATCGAGGGAATCTGTATGAAATTATTACTCCAGCAACAGCCGGTGGCAAGAGATTTGCGCTTAATCAGTTCAGCCCTGAAGATGATTACCGATATGGAGCGAATTGGTGACCAGGCAGCAGATATCGCAGAAATCACGGTGTCTATGGCAGAAGTCAGTGGCGAGATTGACTTGGGTATTATCCAGGAAATGGCTGCAATTACAATGCAGATGGTAGAAAAAAGTATGGGAGCTTTTGTCAACAAGGATGATAGTCTTGCAACTAATGTAATTAATATGGACGATCAGGTGGACAATTGTTTTGACAGAATTAAAAAAGAAATTATTTTGTTGATTAATCAAAATGCCGAAATCGGAGAAAAGGCAACAGATGTTTTCATGATTGCTAAGTATCTTGAGCGAATTGGAGATCATGCCACTAACATTGCAGACTGGGTGGTATATTCCGTGCGTGGAGAACATGAAAAAGGCATGGAAAACAGCGGTGAGGAATAAAAACTTTTCGCAATAAAATAACTAGATATAGTGCAAGATAACCTCCTGTGCGTTAAAATAAGTATAAGAAATATTTCGCACAGGAGGTTTTTGCAATGAAGAAAAGGGATAAACGGGAAAAGAAG
>JALEKC010000091.1 GCA_022769325.1 Eubacterium sp.
GGCGAGACAGAGGCGAAAAAAGATGCCACCTGGAACGAAGAGATGAGTTTTATCGATGGCAGGATGATCTATGGAGACCGGAGTTCGGAAAAGGCAAAATTTCATACGATTAATTTTAAAGAAGATGGGAAAGCCAGTGACGTCGAAGCACCGTCGGACAGTTTATTTACGGCTGTGATTGGAGAAAATCTGTATTATACCTATATGCCAAAAACGGATGAAGAAGGAGCTGGGGAGACAGAGATTGGTGTGGTACATTTGAAATGAATTTGTCACAAATATTATCGGAAATAGAATAAAGCTTTTGATGACCCGAAAGATTTTTACAGTTTAGAGACATCTGTATAGCAGTCGCAGAGGCTTTTTTGCCTCCATGATTGTTCTCCACTAAATTTACTATAAACACTATAACTAGCGTTACTGTATAGAGATTATCTCATGGTTCAATGGAGTGGGAAAGGAGCTAGATAGTAAGGACGGTGCTGGGCATGCTTGTTTTTTCGTGGCTGGAGTGCTGGTGCAGAAAAGGAGAGTATATAAGTAGAAAGGGATAAAATGGAAAAATGTCCATTCGCGACAAAAAAATACCATTCACGACATTTATGTTGAAAGAATGGAGTTGAAGAATTATGATAGAGTTAGGAAAAAACAGGGGGGTGAAAAGCATGTATTCAATAACCTATGCACCAAATTGGTTTTATGATTGGTGGAAAAAAATATTTGGTTAACGAATAGTTGGGAAGAGAAAGGCAGGTGAGAGAATGGATTCTTCTAAGATTTGCAGAGAAAAAATTGAAAAAGCGTTCTTTTCTTAATTCATCGTTTGCGGAGATGGAAGGAAAGAACGCTCATGAAAATATTACAAGTATAAGTATACTAGATATGGGTGGAAAAAGCAAATAATAAATGACAGGAGATTAGGATTATGAAGAAAATGATAAAAAAACTTAGTGCAGTGGTATTGGCTACGGCGCTTACAGTAACGATGTTTGTAACAGGACAAGAGGCAAAGGCAACTTCGCATGATTTTAGAAATGCATATGGCAGAACTGTTTATACGGTAGGATGTACAAATGATGGAGGAAGTGTGATGACAAGTGTAAGTGCTTTTTCAACAAAACATCAGACATATGCATCGGCTAGTGGAACACTATATTATTATAACAAAAATGGAAATATTGCATATAAGGATATCTCAGAAACAAGAGCAAATGGTAGCAATGGGGTTGTTTGTGTTTCTAAAAGTGCAAAAAGACCGGCTAATTCCAAGAAAATGTATTATACAGCATCGAGACATACGGCGATGGCAAATTATACATCTTTTCCGATAAAGAATTTGTCACAGTATAACTAAGTTGATGATTAGTAGGGGGATCAAATGAAGTATATTTTGTTTGATCTTCCTATGTAGTGACAAGTTTCTTAGAAAGGATATATGCTATGAAAAAGTATATTACAGTTATTTTAATGATTTTTGCACTTATAACTTTGATATCTTGTGGGGACAAGAAAGAGGAGAACAATTCTTTTGTTTCATCTTCACCGCAAATGACAATGCAGTCACAACTGCCAGAGACCGCGGCACCAGACACGACTCCAAAACTTCAGATTGTGATTCAGGGTGAGATATCACCGGAACGTGCAGAGTATATCAATGAAGTTTTGCAGGAAAAAGGCTTTGGTTATCACACCCAATGGATTTGCGAGTCGGATCTTGCTCCCTCAGATTATATGGAAACATTGAAAGATTTAAAGAAGGAAAAAAAAGGAGATATTCTATTTAGTGGTGCGGGGAGAACAGGAGAAGAACCATCATATGATCTTGCGATTAAAAATAAACTTCTTGACAATATGACAACGTATTTGAAGACTAAAGAAGGTAAAAAATTAAAGGAGGCATTTCCGGAAAAAATCTGGCAGATGACAGAACAGAAAGGAAAGTATTATGGGGTGAATTTGGACAGTGAACCTTACGCAAATTATATGTTTGTTGATTTAGAATCTGTAGACGAGAACACACTGCCAGGTAAAGTGACAAGTAAAAATATTGTTTCGATTTTAGAAAAAATAAAAATAAAAGAGGCAGAAAAAAAGGCAATGCTGGCATCGAATATAACCGGAGCATTGGGACTTTTGCCTACCAATAGCATTGCTTTTTGTGCAGAGAAAAAGGAAGGAAAATATCATATTTCGTATATGATGGATCATCCACAGGTGAGGAAGATATTAAAGGAGATTGCAAAGTCACCGGATAAATATGCAGATTATGAAAAAACAGAGTCGCTTGATGATATTGCCGTGCATGTTACTTCGGATATCAGTGCCAATGGCTCCGATGGAATATGTCAAAATCCACAAAATGAAAAGACAGATCTCTATGAGCGAAAGACATATGAGATTGGAAAGCCGTATCTCGTAACGATGCGAAATATGTGCTGGGGAGTGTCGACTTGGTCCGAAAAGAAAAAAGCAGCTTATCAGTTTTTGACTCTTGCTTGTACTGATGCAGATGTGGCAAATGCTATCTGTTATGGAAAAGAGGGAGATGACTACCAAATAAAAGATGGTCGTGTAATTAGTCAAAATATGGAAGGGGTTCGTGGGAGCCTCCCATATAATTCGTGGATTACCTATCCGATGTATGCAGAGCCAGGGGACAAAGAAAAGGTGTTTCGTAGAATGACGGAAAAAGCGGAAGTAGTACCAGCAGAAGTAATGTATGCCAAAATGGATGCAACGACAGAGATGAAATTCGATGAGATATTGCAAAAATACAGTGGATTGTGGTGTGGCAAGTATAAAAATGTCGATAAAACATTACATCAAATGCGAAAAGAGATGGAAAAAGCAGGACTTGATAAGATATTGAAGGAATCAAATAAAACATTGAAATAGGTGTTGATTGGAGGATGAAAATGCAATTGGAATTAGAACATATTTCCAAAAGATTCAAAGACAAACTGGCACTTGAAGATGTTTGTGTGAAGATGAAACCGGGAGTGAATGGACTTTTAGGACCCAATGGTGCAGGCAAATCTACATTGATGGGAATTCTCACGAAAAATCTCATGGCGACTTCGGGAATTGTGCGTGTGGATGGGAAAGATATTTCTCATATGAAAACGGAGTACATAAGTCAGCTGGGGTTTGCACCTCAGCAGCAAAATATGTATCCATCATTTACCGGATTTCGTTTTATGTATTATATGGCGGCATTAAAGGGAATTTCAAAGAAGAAAGCAAAGATGCAGATTGAAATATTGTTAAAAAAAGTAAATTTGTGGGAAGATGCCGGACGAAAGATTGGACATTATTCCGGAGGGATGAAGCAACGACTTCTGGTGGCACAGGCGATGCTTGGCAATCCACAGATTATCTTGCTTGACGAACCATCGGCGGGACTGGATCCCAAAGAACGTGTGCATCTGCGAGGTCTGATGGAGGAGATGGCAGAGGGGCGTATCGTCATTGTGGCTACGCATATTATCTCTGATATCGAGAGCATCGCGGATGATATTTTTTTTCTAAAAGAAGGAAAACTGAAAGAAGTGTCATGGGAAAAAGGAAATACGCTGGAACAAATGTATTTGGAGGAATTTGGAAATGAATAGGAGCCATTGGAACCGCCTGCTTCATTCGAAAAAAATGATTTTTGCGATATTTGTCGCAGTTTTATTCCATCTTTTACTGCTTTTGCGTACGGAACCGGATGCCTCTTTGTATCGGCAGATGTGGAAAGAATTACCACAGGAGCAGATGACTACCCTGCAGCAGGAAGAGTGCCTGCGTTATGTCAGGAGAGAGCAAAAACGGCAGGAAAATTATTTTAATCATATACAGAATATAAGCGAAAATGCAAAGAGTAAGCAGTTATTTTCTTTCTTTGCCAAGGAAGGGTCTTTTGAACAGAAAAATTTGCAAAGTACATGGCAGCAGTACGAAGGAAAAGAAATGATAAGAGTGTCCAAAGAACCAGGAGCCGGTGTTGTGATTGCTTCGGATGGGCTTTTGATGTCAGGTATTTTGTTCCTTCTTGTGATGATAGCCGCACAAATTTTATTTGTCGAAGATAAAGTATATGGAAGAAAAAAATTGCTTCTTGCGACTCGCCATGGACGGGGAAAAGACTTTTTATCCCGCGTGGTGACATTGGTGGAAATGACAAGTATCTGTTACGTATTTTTTTTCGGAACAAAGTTGTTATATGCTACAATCCGGTATGGGCTTGGTGACCTTAACCGGCCAATTCAAAGTGTGTGGAAATACATGGACTGTGTAAAAGAAATTTCGGTCAAAGAGTTTCTGTGTCTGTATTATATACAACAATTTATGATGATTATAGTGGGTTTGATAATGCTTGTGTGTTTTTGTCAATTTGCGACTAGAGCTCTGTGGTTTTATTTTGGAGTGTTCTTGTTTGCGGGGATAGAACTTGCAGCATACGAGTGGATATCAGTAAATTCGTGGCTGGCACTGTTTCGCCAGATCAACGTGTATGCGTATCTTCAGACAGAGGATCGGCTTGGCACGTTTGAAAATTTAAACATCGCCGGAAATCCTGTGGCAGAAGAGCTTGTACGATGGAGTGTGGTGGGAAGTGTGCTGGTTATTTCCTTTCTGCTTGGCTGGTGGTATTATGGACGGACAATCAGGCAAGGGAGAGGACTGATGTTTTTTGTTCAAAAAAAACATCAATGGGGTTGCCATACCTTTCTATGGATGCACGAGGCTTACAAGATCTTTGTGACAGAGAGAGTGCTTTATTTGCTTATATTTCTCTTTATTATCATGGTGGTGATAACGCCGGTATATCGTGACGAATATCAAGACGAAGACGGCTTTTATTATTACTATTATATCCATAAATTTGAGGGGGAATATACATCAGAAAAAGAGATTCAAATACAAAAGGAAAAGGACAATTTTTCTACATGGAAAGTACAAATTGCAGAGAAAAATAGCCAATATGAAAGAAATAAAATAGAAAAGAATCTGCGTCGGGAAGAGGGCTTTCAGCGATTCCTAAAAAAATGTGATTATGTAAAGATGCATCCGGGAGCAGAACTGGTTGATGACCGGGCGTTTGACATATTGGAGGGAAGAACCAATCCATGGGATAAAGTGGTGCACTGGGGCATTGGTATCCTTGCTATTGTATTTTGCCTTACTGGATTGTGGAATGCAGACACACGGTATGGCTGTGATATGTTTGTCAGGCCAACGCTTTCCGGTTGTGGCAGATTGCAGAAAGTACGAACTTGTTATGCTGTATTGATTGTTGGTTTGACAAGTGTTATTATATATATACCGCAGTTCATACGAGTGCTCACGGTTTATTCCGGATTACGTTGGTCTGCCTGTGCGGCAAGTATGGAACCACTGTATAGATTTGGGGATGATATGAGTGTAAAAAAATACTTTATGCTATTATATGCTTTGCGCTTTGTGGGATTGCTTGTGTGTGGAATTGGTATTTGCCTTTGGAGTGGCAGGAGATACTCAAAAGAACATAGTTCTTGATGCTTATAGCAGCGATGACTTGCCACCGTATGTATATGATGAGGGGGGAACTTGAATAAGATTGGAGAAGGAAAATGAAGAAAAAAATTATGAGAAAATTGTTAGCAGGAGTGTTGAGTGCAACGATTGTGCTTGCCTGCACAGGGTGTTCACAAAAAGAGACCAAAGAGGAGAACAATTCCAT
>JALEKC010000144.1 GCA_022769325.1 Eubacterium sp.
GTGCTTGCACGAAATTCTGGCCGTAATTTTCTCTTGAATGGGGGGGCTATGGAGGTGGCCAGGAAGTTCTGGGGGCGACTCCCGCTACTTTACGGCCAAAACTTGCTTTTTTACTCATTCTGGCCGTAATTTTCTCTTGAATTGGGGGGCTATGGAGGGGGCCAGGGAGTTCTGGGGGGCGACTCCGGCTACTTTACGGCCAAAACTTGCTTTTTCGCCTATCTGGCCGTATTTTTCTCTTGAATTGAGGGGCTCGGGGGTGGCCAGGGAGTTCTGGGGAGCGACTCCCGCTACTTTACGGCCAGAACTTGCTTTTTCGCCTAATCTGGCCGTAATTTTCTCTTGAATCCGGCGAACTCCCTCCATTTTTACGGCCAATTCTTGCTTTTTCGCCTAATCTGGCCGTAATTTCCTCTTGAACCCGGCGAGCTCACTCCATTTTTACGGCCAAAACTTGCTTTTTTACTCATTCTGGCCGTAATTTCCTCTTGAATCCGGCGAGCTCCCTCCATTTTTACGGCCAAAACTTGCTTTTTCGCCTATTCTGGCCGTAATTTTCTCTTGAATTGAGGGGTTCGGGGGACATATCCCGCCTACTTTACGGCCAGAACTTGCTTTTTCGGCTAATCTGGCCGTAATTTTCTCTTGAAGAGGGCGAGCTCCCTCCATTTTTACGGCCAATTCTTGCTTTTTCGCCTAATCTGGCCGTAATTTTCTCTTGAATTGGGGGCTTGGGGGACATATCCCGCCTACTTTACGGCCAAAACTTGCTTTTTCGCCTAATCGGGCCGTATTTTTCTCTTGAATCCGGCGAGCTCCCTCCATTTTTACGGCCAATTCTTGCTTTTTTACTCATTCTGGCCGTAATTTTCTCTTGAACCCTATATTTTGTGGCATCTTTCTCGTCAAAATTATACCGGAGAAGTTGATAACTCTGATTTTTACGAGAAGAATATGTCGTCGGCGCATAATTGTCTGAAGATAGTTCGATAGAACTATCGAGTTTTATGCACCGACGACAGGTTTATTCTCCGACAAAAATTATGAGTTATCCTTCGATGGTATCCTTTTGACTGGGAAAGATGCCACAGGTTTTCTCTAATCTGGCCGTAATTTCCTCTTGAAAAGAGCTGCCCCCAAGCGTCCTCCCTCAACCACCCCAACTTTACGGTCTATTCTTTCTTTTTTCCACTCATTCTGGTTGTAATTTTCTCTTGAAGAGGGTGACTCGATGAGTAGGGAGGCCCGTGCCCCCCTGGCTTGGGGAACCTCGGCTTGAGAACCCCCTAATCTGAAAACCCCTAATCTGGGAATCCCCTAATCTGGGAATCCCCGGGCTTGAGAGCCCTCGCCCCCAAAGTTTACTCAAGTTCCAAAAGTGTCTTGTATAATTTGGTCTATGAGCTTTGTGCTAAGACTATAATCAGAACACTCATGGGTATATATAATTTCTCTTCCCATGCGAAAGCCGTTCTTTGTATAGATTTCCTTCTTTTTTAAAGCAGCTTTGCAATATACAGGGTCACTTAACATTCCCATGTGTTCCCACAGAATCACTTTCCTTTTTTTCACATGAAGGCATGTAAAATCCGGATATACCTTTCCCAATCCTTTTAGATAAAGAGGGCATTCATAACGGTACGGAATTTCGCTGTGATATAGCATATCCGCAATAATTTTTTCCGACTTGGAGCGGACCCGCTCTCCCTTTTCTGTATATATTTCCTGACTTTCAGCAGAAAATGCTTTGCCTTCAAAAGAATAAGAGCACCATTCATTTACGAATTCCTCTTCCGTTATGAAATGCGGTTGAATAAGCCTTTTCCTTTTTTCATATTCATCCGTATATATTTTTTCCAAAGTTTCGGGGTGATAATTCTGAAGCGCCTGTTCTAGACAAGAGATTTCTTTGTCGATTTCTTCTAGTATTTTCATCTCATAATCTCGCTGCGCTATCTCTTTTGCCAGAGATAATTGGGAATTACGAATGTAACAATTCTCCTCTTTTCCCATTGCATTTTTCCGGCGCAGGTAGTATTGTGGTTTACCATTGCTTTGAGAAATATGAAGACGTTCGGTGGAAGAATGCCTTATTTGCTCCTGTATTTTTCTCTTGATTTCCCACAATTCTTCCTGTTTTTCCATTAAAATATCCCTTATGTTATTTTCCATATCCCAGTCCTTTCTTAAATTATGTTTGTAGTGGAAATAATTTGTCAAAACGACATTGTCTGAGTAACAATAGAAAATAATAGACTCGTATTATCTTACACATCATAACACGAGTCCGTAGAAATATCAAGTTAGTTCTTTTATCCATTGGAGCATCTGCCCATATTCTTCCAAAGATGGCACATAAGGGGAAAAACAAATCTTTTCGAACAGGTCGATCCTTTCCAATAGGGTTGCAACGTTGGCATTTGTAGTTGCAGAGGTCCCTGCCTTTTTTGCCAAATAGCCGAATTTATCCGAGGGCATGGTCAGGGAGGCAAAGGCTACGTCTTTTTTTGCCAAATGACGGGTTCGCATTTCCATGTAGCATAAAAGATTTTTACCTGCATCCTTAGTGTGCCATGAACGATAGCGTTTCCACGCCAAATACAACTTCCGAAGCAGAAGAAATACAACTGCAAGGATAATAGAAATGCCTAGGAAAATCGGGATTATGCTGTTAGAAATAAGGCCCGTACCTAAATTTGAGAAGGAATCCCCAAGGGTAATTTGTGGCGAATCCTCGATAAAATTTTTAACGGAGGTCCAAAAGTCACTGTCCGTATTTTCAGACATATTGGTAGGGGTGGGATCCACCACAACCCATCCCCTCTGTGGCTGGTAAACTTCCACCCATGCATGTGCATTGGCATCTGTCAGCTCCACTTCCATTACCCCCGTTTTGCCCAGGGCAGAAGGGCCTTCATAATAATCCTCGTAATCCAAATCTTCCCTTAATTTCCCTTTTAAAATATCGCCATAACCAACGGCATATCCTTCCACATAGCGAGATGCTATGCCTAACCGGCGTAAAACAAGGGTGGCGGCAGATGCAAAATGCATGCAAACACCTTTTCTATTTTCCCTCAGAAAATAATCCACAAAATCTTCTCCTTCCGGAAGTTTTCCCGGGCGATAGCTATAGGAAAAATTCTCACGAAAATAGGAAATAACTTGATTTATCACTTCCGGTTTCTCTGCATAATTAATTCCTGGAATCAGCCCCATTTCGCGGATACAGGCATCTATCGTTGCCATATTTATCTCTGGAATCTGATGATAAATATAAGAATCTGCGTCTTCTATCTTTGCCTCTTTCGTCAGATTGGGATAAAATGTCAACACATTGGTGGTGCCAAGAGGATTGGCCGTATAAACTTTTTTCTGGGATTCCGAATATTTCTTATAATTGTCAAACTTTGTAAAATACGGATAGTATACATAATTTACATCGGCGCCTACATTTTCAATTTCTATTTTCGCTTTGGCTTCCTTTTGGGGCTGTTTTTTATGATTCTTTGCCAGGGCGTCAGCTTCATTTTTCATACTTTCCGTGTAAAAATATTGTGAATGACCAGGCAAAGTTCCCATAATCTGGTAGCCATCCTGCCATTCGCTATTTTCATAGGACAAACCTGTATATCCTTTCAAATAAAGAGGTTCTGTGGTATAGGGTGCAAAACGGACGATTAAATCCGTCTGATTGTCCGGTCGAAGCATGGAAAAATCCCCTAGTTTTCCACCACTCATTCCACCTCGAGATGCGGGATTTGGGAAAAAACTCCAGAATCCCATCATAACAAATCCGGAAACCGCATCCTTCGTCACCGTTTTATAAGGATTTTCCCGGTAGATTTCACGATTCTTTTCTTCCGGGAAGACAATGCTAAATCCCCCTACCACAAGAACAATTGCCAAAGAGAGCAAAAGAATTCCACGGTAAACTGCCCCATTCTTTTCAATCCGATGCCGTCGGCCATTTTTCAGCATATGTATTCCCAAAAAACCGCCACAGAGGCAAAGGACAAAGAACAAACCAGTCTCCTGACGAAAATACAGTGGAATCACATACATCGGGATGCAGATAAAAAGTGGAAGTTTTAGATTCATATAATTACTCAGAAAAATATTGAGAGTAAGAATCAAAAAAATGGCAACGAAAATAAATGTCATTGTAATCGATAAACTTCTGTCCTCTATCTGCTCCGCAAATTCCGTTCCTGTATTTAAACCAAAATACACTTCCGCCCTTTGCCTTACCACATTTACAATAGCAGCAAATCCACTATTTACATATGCTTTAAATGCCATTATTCCAAAGACATAAACAATGAAAAAGACGATATAACCAAGATCCTTGCGACTATTTTTTTGAAAAGAAAATAGAAAACTAAAATACATAGCAAACCCAAATAATACAAGGGCTGCCACCACATAATTACATTTCATTTCAAAGGCAGACAAAAATCCCCCAAAGGAGCCAAAAACAATCAGAAAACACAGCAGGCCTTTGGGCATGCAAGTCAAGAAACGACGGGATTGCTGCATGGTTTTTCCTTCTCCCAGAAACAGCCCCGGAACCAGTTCTTCTCTTTTTTCCTCTATTTTCTTTTTCCGAAACCAACTCATAAAACCACACCTCTCTGCTATATGATTGCCGCCAATTACCTTTACCACTGCATCAGCAGTTCTTCACTTACTTTCAAATAATCCTGTCCCGGAGCACTTTGACAAAAGGCGGCCTCCGCAGCCTCATCTCCCCCTTTGGTATAGAGCACCTGCTCAAATACCATTCGCCAGTGTTCTTTTGTATCTGCCGTCTCCTGGCACAATTCCCGACTTCGTCCACTCCACCAATACAGTGTTACCGGAATTCGATTTTGAATCACAAAATTACCAAGCTCATATAAAAAGCATAGAACCTCATCCGCTTTATCTGGTGACTGCTTGTTCAGGCAAAGAATCAACTGCAATTTTTGAGAAGACATTTGCAATCGCTCTTTTACCATTAATGCTTCCTTTTTTGCCGACAATTTCCAATGAATATCCTTTAGTGAATCTCCAGGAATATATTCTCTTATCTGGCCTACTTCCGAAAAATCACTGCCTCGCAAAGAGCTTTCCGTGGACTCCGTCAAACCGGAAGCATAATCATTTTGCTCCCACGCTCTCTCCCTTTCCTCCCGGGGAAGAACGTAAATGTGCTCCACCTGCTGAAAAGATTTCTTTTTTTGATGGAAGCAGAGATAATCTTCCACTGCCAACTGGTGCAAAGCAATCTCAATATCCCCGCAAAGTTCAGAACAAAGGGACATTTCATAACATTCTTCACCATGGGGTGCAAGGGAAATGACAATGTCGCGTTTCGTCTCCTCTTCCCAAAAAGCATTTCCAATGGAAAAAAGAAGATGACAGCGAATAACCGGGAGAATGCTTTCATTTTTCACTTGTATTTTTACAACAAAATCCGTTTGTTTGGTAAATTCAGAAGCAGGGATCCAAATCTGTGCCGTAATCTTTGGCAAAACCAAGGGAGCCATGGCAATGTTCACTCCGAGAAAGACAATCATGGCAATACCCAGTAATAGATTAAAATAACTTCCAAAATACCAATACATCAGAGCGTTGATAGCAAAAATCAGCAAAAATTCGACAAAATATTTTATTCTACGCATGTATATTCGTTCCTTCAAAAACCTGTTTTAATACATCTGAAACTGCGATTCCCTGAGCCCGTGCCTGGGTATTGAGCTTAATGCGGTGCGCCAGAACATCTTGATAAATATCCATAATATCCTCGGGAACCGCATAATCTCTCCCCTTCATCACCGCCATTGCCTTTGCCATTCGCAATAGGGCAAGACTAGCACGAGGGCTGGCCCCCAGTCGCACAAAGGGATGCTGTCTTGTATTTTCTGTCAGCCGAACAATATAATCATAAATTTCATCACTGACGTAACACTCCTCTGCCATTTTCTTCAACATTTTCCACTCGTTTAATGTGACTACACCATGTATGGAGTCAAGGGATTTCGCACCATTATTTTTCAAGATTTCCACTGCATCGGAATGGGCCGGGTATCCCATGGAAAGACAAATCATAAAACGGTCCAGCTGGGATTCCGGCAGCATCTGGGTCCCGGCAGAACCCACCGGATTTTCCGTGGCGATAACCGTAAAAGGTGTGGGGAGCAAATGAGTGATACCATCCACCGTAACTTTTTCCTCTTCCATGGCCTCCAAAAGCGCCGACTGGGTTTTCGGCGATGTTCGATTGATTTCATCTGCCAAAAAAAGATTGGCAAATACGGCTCCTTCCCGATATTCAAACTCTTTTGTTTTCTCATTATACATGGAAAAACCAATCAAATCGCTGGGAAGAACATCCGGTGTAAATTGTACCCTTCGATAGGATAATTCCGTGGCTTTGGCAATGGCCATAGCCAAGGTTGTCTTTCCAACTCCCGGAATATCTTCTAGCAAAATATGACCACCAGCAAGCATGGCACAAAGAACTTTTTGTACTACCGTCTGCTTTCCCTTTACCACCTGATTTATCGTTTCCTGCAAGCTTTGTATCTGTCCTGCCATCTACATCTTCCTTTCTACTGTCGAGCCGGTCTTTATCACACCATTCCAGCGGCAATTTCGTCATAGCGCGCCTTGGGCCAATCTGTCGAAGTGTGTATATTTAAAATGCTCTGAGTTTCATTCATAGCATTATAATACCACATTGCAGCCTCTTCGTAATCCCCTTTTTCATAAAAATATTCTCCGAGTTCATAACACATTTCCGAGGAACCCTCGGACAACAAATCCTTCAGACACATTTTTAAAATCTTGTGGCTGTCACCTCGGAGTCGTGCCGCCCGTACAACGATGCATGCAGCCTCCTTTACCTCATCCAGAGAACGGGTTACATCACAGGCAGACTGGTCGAAAAAAGACTCCGCGGCAAGAATATCCTCATCTTTGCCGGAAATATACAATTCCATGGCATACATATGATGTAAACGTTTGGACAGTCTCTCTCCTTTTGCAATTTGATTTTGAAAGACCTGAAAATCTCTGTCACTATGGACGGTATCCGGCATGTGCATAATATCAATTTCGCTGTCATAAACCACCGGGTCCAGACGTACCATTTCATGCACCGGCTCAATCCACACAAAATCACGTTTGCGCTTGTATAATTTAGGCCGATATTCCTCATCAAAATTATAGGCCGTTCCATGGGCCAACTGATTGCAGTAACGCATCTGAACAATTTCTATTTCAGGTAGCAAAAGTTCCTTTAAATCAGCAAATCTCTGATGGTTCTCCTGGTCTATTACTTCATCTGCATCCGCCACATAAATATAGTCTTTTGTTGCCTTGGAAAAAGAAAAATTACGGGCGGCGGAAAAATCATTTACCCATGTAAAATCATATATTTGATCCGTATATTTGGCTGCAATTTCTTTGGTTGCATCGGTGGAACCCGTATCCACGATAATAATTTCGTCCATCAAATCGGCAATGCTGTCTAAGCAGCGCGCCAGAACTTTCTCCTCATTTTTCACAATCATGCATAAACTTATGGTTATCATTTTACAACCTCCATTCTTTACCGGTTTATTCTACAATAATCCGTCACAACAATTTGTATTTTCCGTCTGCCATTATATTCATTTACCGATGGATAATAGGCAAATCCAACGTCGATTTCATTGGGTTCCCCGGCATACATTTTTTCCAATTCTTCTTCGCTCCAATTCTCACATATAAATTCTTCAAAAATGTCAATGTTGCCAAAATAAACGGCGTCCACCGAATGCCCTGTAGCATTTGCCACTTTCATAATCAATGCATTGCGATTTTTCCCTCTTCGGGCCGCTGTTAAAATATGAAAATGTTGCTCTGCAAAAACAGGCTTTGGGTTGCCCACTCCAAAGGGTTCAAGAAGTTCTAATTCCGCAATTAATTTTTCGGAAATATATTGTACCGGCAAAGGGGCATCCACCCATAATTCCGGGCAAAAATCCTCTTTTGTCAAACCGGCCGAATCATTGAGTCTTCTCTCAAGTTCCGGCAGATTTTCTTCTTTCAAGGTCATTCCCGCTGCCATCTTATGACCGCCAAAACGCACCATCAAATCTTTGCATTCCATCAATTTTTCAAACATATGATAGGATTCTATGGAACGCCCGGATCCCTTTACCAGACCGTCTCCCACGGGACAAAATACGATGGTAGGATGATGATATTCTTCTTTTATCCTTCCTGCCACAATTCCCACAAGACTCTCGTGACAATCCGGCAACAGGATAATATGAACCGGATTTTCTTCCTTCTCATTTTTCTCTAATAATTCAAACGCCTCCTTGGCTGCTTCCTCCGTCATCTGCTTGCGCGTATCATTGATTTCTTTTAACTGTCTTGCCAGAATTCTGGCCTTTTCTTTGTTGGTCTCTTCCAGTAATTCAAATGCCTTTGTCACCGTGTCGATTCGCCCCGTTGCATTGAAGCAGGGCCCAATAATAAATCCGATGTGATAGGCTTCGATGTCTCTTCCCGTCAATTCCTGCACTTCCAAAAGCGCCCGCAAGCCAATATTTTTTGTATGAGCCAGAGCAACCAGTCCGGATTTTACAAGACCTCTGTTCTCCCCCTGCAATTCCATCACATCTGCCACTGTGGCAATGGCCACATATTCTAAAAGTTCTTCTCGTTCATCCGATGAAATCCCCTCTTTTTCATACAAGGCTCCCACCAATTGAAAGGCAACTCCCGCTCCACAAAGCCCCTTGAAAGGATACGAACAATCTTTCTGCTTGTGATCGACGATGGCATCCGCCGGTGGCAGTTCCTCCTGAACTTCATGATGATCTGTCACAATGACAATCATCCCACGTTCTTTTGCATATTGGATTTCTTCCTTCGCCGCAATCCCATTGTCACAAGTCAGTAAAATACCCGCTCCGGCTGCCACTGCCTCCTCTACAATCCGTCGGTTCACACCATATCCTTCTGCCACACGATCCGGCGTATAAATCCGACTTTGTATCCCTATTTTTTCCAATCCTTTTTTCAAAATGATGGCTGAAAATATTCCATCACAATCAAAATCCGAAGAGATAGCCACTTTCATTTGGCGATTCTCCCTCAAAAGGGCAACGGCTTTTTCCATGTCCTTGAACAGCCAAGGCGAGTTCAACTGCTTCCAATCTCCATGAAGATATCTTTCTATTTCCCCCTCTGTTGACACATCACGATTGACAATACATCTTGCTAAAATAGGGGATATTCCAAATTTTTTACTTATCTCGCCAAAATCTGCACGCTTGGTCTGCAGCATCCATTTTTTTCTTTTCTTTTCCACTTTCTAACTTCCTTTTCTGTCTCTTATTGTTGAAAATTCACTTCTTGTCCTTTATCTGTACAATGTTCCATCTTTTTTCTTTTTCGTTCCATTGCAGGGAAACCACCTTTTTTTCTCTTTCTCTCCCTACCTCAACTTCAAATCTTTTCGTCGCTCCATCTTTTTCCTTACATTCTTGCATGGCATGAACTTTACCCATCCCGTACCCATGAAACAACGCATCCCCAGGTTCAAACCATGGTTCTTCTCCTGGAAACCATTTTTTTGCAGTGGTCACATCGCAATTTTCTACTGCCTCAAAATAGTCGGCAATCACTTCTTTTGCAGACATGGGCTGCGCTATTTTGCAAACAGCCATGACCGGAATTATAGCAACAATGAATCCGATTAGGAAACTTGGCCAAAGATTTTTTCCTTGCTTTTTCTCTCCGTCCGCAATCCTTTGAATTCGGTTCTTCAATTCTCTTTTACTTGCTGACATTGTCGTCGACATATAAAATATTTCCTCTTTTTTTGTGGAATCCGTTACCAGTTCAAGTAAAAGTCTCCCATACTTTTTCCGTTCATTTTCTCCCAACAAACGAATGGCTTCTTCGTCACATGCAATTTCACAATCTTGTTTGGATAGCAATGCAGCCACCCAAATCAGTGGATGAAACCACATGATACATATCAAAATCATTCGCACTTTTGCCCAAACCAAATCATGATGCCTTAAATGGGCAAGTTCATGAGCAATAACCATATGCCGCATTTCATCGTCACAATTCACTTCTTCCGATAAATAAATCGCATTTTCCCGGCGAAGACGCATGACACAAGAAGTGTCTAATCCCGGCACAACATATACACAAACCGGGTAATTTCCCGACAATACCAACTGTCGTTTCTGATACAAGTTCTGCCGAAAACGTTTATTTATAATATGTATCGCGATTCCAACCCCCAACATTCCGGCAATCCATACAATTTTCATCCCCAACGGAAAGTGCCCTTTTGAATAATCATTTTTTTGCCAGATGAAATGTAAATAGGCCAGTCCAATCGTTAGTTGCCAGGGAATTAGCAACCACAATGCGTATATCCCATATGCTTTTACCTTTCCCGGCAACCAATAATGACACATCATTAAAAACAACAATGTAATGGTCAACATGTCAATTCCTCCTCTCATTTTTCTACTCTTCTAACATTTTCTTCAGCATTTCTTTTTCTTCCTCTGTCAAGGTTTGTTTTTCCATTATTTGGCATAGCATCAAAGATAAACTTCCATGATACACTCGTTCTAAAAACTTTTTGGTCTCTTCTGTAGATGCCTTTTCACGGGAAATCAACGGATAAAATTCTTTTGCCCGTCCTTTCTGACGATAGCTCACTGCTCCCTTTTTTTCCATACGACCAAGCATGGTAATAATGGTATGTTTATCCCATGCTGTTTCTTCTTTCATTCGCTCTGTCATTTCCGTAATTGTAAGATAGGATTCTTCCCACAGTTTATCCATCAACTTCCACTCCGCATCGGACAATGTTATTTTCCTCATATTTCTCTCCTCCAAAAAAGGTTGACAACTGTATACCTTTATTATAGTTGATTGGTACACAACTGTCAACCTTAATTTTGTTATAAATCCACTCCATAAACTCAGACTGGTTCTCGCACACTATGTCTGTAAACGGGGCGGCGGGATTACAGACCTAGGGGCCAATAAGGCGGTTGGGTCTGTAAACGGGGCGGCGACGAGGTTGGCGGGGGCGGCGGAGTTACAGACCTGGGGGCCAATAAGGCGGTTGGGTCTGTAAACGGGGTGGCGGGATTACAGACCTAGGGCGTAATATGGCGGTTGGGTCTGTAAACGGGACGGCTGGATTACAGACCTAGGGCATAAAATGGTGGCCTGGTCTGTAAACGGGGCGGTGGGATTACAGACCTAGGGGCCAATAAGGCGGTTTGGTCTGTAAACGGGGCGGCGGAGTTACAGACCTGGGGGCGCAATATGGCGGTTGGGTCTGTAAACGGGGCGGCGGGATTACAGACCTAGGGGCGCAATATGACGGTTGGGTCTGTAAACGGGGCGGCGGAGTTACAGACCTAGGGGCGCAATATGGCGGTTGAGTCTGTAAAGAGGGCGGCGACGAGGTTGGCGAGAGCGGCGAAGTTGCAAATTTAGTAGGGAAACTACATTTCAAATATCCCACCACGTATTCTTTTCATGCAGCCACAGGCAACGGCTGTGGAAATGCCTTCGGCAATAAGAAAAGTCAGCCACACCGCCCAAGTCAGCGACGGATTGCTTTTTGCCAATAAAGAAAAGCCCCGTGCGACGGGAAGTACAAGCAAAAACTGGCGAAGGATGGAGATAATCAAAGATTCCACACCGCTGTCAAGGGCCTGGAAAATTCCTTGAAATGCCACATTTGCTCCCGCAAACAGAAAACTTAAAGACACAATGCGTATGATCTGAATACAGATTTCCTGAGTTTTTCCAGACAATCCAAAAATGGCAGATAATGGCGCCGCGAAAATTTCCAATATCACAAGCCCTATAGCCATAATTCCAAGTGTAAAACGCATTCCATAACGAATCCCTTCCTGCACCCTTTTTTTGCTCCCCATGCCATGGCTGTAAGACACGATAGGTGTAATGGCATCTCGAAGGCCAAAGGCCGCAAACAATATAAACTGCTGTATTTTATAATACAAACCGTAGGCCGTCACATAATCTTCTCCAATGGTGCCTAAAATGATATTTAATCCGTAAGTCATTACCGACATAAGCGCCTGTGCAATAATTGCCGGAAAACCGATGGCATAAATTTGTCCGATTATTTTGCGTGATGGCTTAAGATATTTTATGCCATTTTCAACTTCTTTATTTTTTCGTAAATGAAAATATAATGCCACAAGAAGTGAAGTTATCTGACCAATTACGGTTGCAAACGCAGCCCCCGCCACTCCAAGTTTGGGCATTCCAAGCAATCCATAAATCATAATGGGATCCAAAATAATATTCACAATAGCACCGCTTATTTGTGCAATTGTGGAATACAAAGACCTTCCGGTTGCCTGCAACAATTTTTCAAAAATAGAAAAGAATAGAATCCCCGGCGAAAGAATACAGCAGATTCTCAAATACATGATTGTCATTTGTATAATTTTCGGATTGGAGGTCTGTGACATGGTATATACTTTTACACCAAATATGCCAAAAAATAAAAATATTACATAAATAATAGCAGCCAGAAAAATAGCATTTCCGGCAACTCGATTTGCTTTTTTTCTATCTCCCTGTCCCAAACTTTTCGCAAGCAGTGCATTGGTTCCAACTCCTGTTCCTATCCCCACCGCAACCATCAACATCTGTACCGGGAATGCCAGTGTCAACGCATTTAGTGCCATTTCTCCTGTCCCTTCCATATTGGACACAAAGGCACTATCAATAATATTATAAAGTGCCTGTAGCATCATGGATATAATCATGGGAAT
>JALEKC010000145.1 GCA_022769325.1 Eubacterium sp.
GGAAGATAAACTCCCAGAGATTTGTACAGTGCCGGCATCATTTTCTTGAGAACCATCTCAACAAATTGCACAAGGGCAGCAATTACAAGAATAAATACAATGGTATTTAAATATTCCAATTTAAATGGAATGAGCAAATAGTTATATAAAAGGCTGGTACAAAGAGAAGCAATTGTGATAACAAACAAAACTGCGCCTCCCATACCTGCTGCTGTCTCCACTTTTTTACTTACACCAAGGAATGGGCAGATTCCCATAAACTGGCTCAATACAAAGTTATTTACAAGAGCAGCTGTAAAGAGAATTGTAAAGATTGTCATTGGTCATTCTCCTCCTTTCTCTCTTCCGGAGTATTGCCGCATGTCTCAACATGACTCGCACATGCTGCACAATTTCCGTTGCAGGCAGCCTCTTCGGCTTCCGGTGTATTGGTTGCACAAGGCATTTTCAATTTGTTCTGAATGGCTGTCAGCCCGGCAAGGACAAAAAATGCTCCCGGTGCCATAACAAACATTGCGATGTGGAACTGTTCCGGAATTAAATGAATGCCAAAAACGGAGCCACTTCCGAGGATTTCACGGAAAATTCCAATCAAGGTAAGACCGATGGTAAAGCCAAGTCCCATACCTACGCCGTCAAGCGCTGACAAAAGCACCGGATTTTTTGAAGCATAAGCTTCAGCACGTCCAAGAATGATGCAGTTTACAACAATCAGAGGGATGTATACACCCAATGCACTGTCAAGAGCAGGTAAATACGCCTTCAAAAGCAATTGGACGATGGTAACGAAAGAAGCAACAACAACGATAAATGCCGGAATACGCACACGATCCGGAATAATACGTCGAAGTGCTGAAATCATCATATTGGACAAAATCAATACAACCGTCGTGGAAAGTCCCATACCGATAGCATTGATGGCACTGGAAGTAACTGCCAGTGTCGGACACATACCAAGCATCATAACAAAGGTAGGATTTTCCTTTATAATGCCGTTGTGAAGCCGTTCTGTATATTTATTCATCATTCAGCCCCCCTTAACTCTTTATCATAGTAAAGGATTCCTTTTACTGCATTGGCAATGGCACGAGAGGTAACGGTTGCACCTGACATGGCCTCAATCTGTCCCTGCTCATCCTTCGGTGTCGTTCCGGCTTTATAGAACATCGGAATATCATCACTGGATGGATATTGAAGACCTTTTTCCAATGCAAATTTATTTTTGAAATTATCGCTTTCACAATTTGCACCAAGTCCGGCAGTTTCCGACTGACTGGTAATTTCGATTCCGGTCACAACTCCATTGCATACTCCAAGAACAAAGGAAATACTTCCTCCGTATCCTTTTTTTGCATCGGCGATATAGACATATCCCACATCTGCACCACTGATTTGAAGTTTTTTCACCGTGGTAACCGTCACATACTTGGAATAGGATTCCGATGCCTCTTCTGAAACTTCTTTCGAAGAATTCAATATATGCTTGGTAAGGAAATCATTTGCTTTTGTCACCGCATCTTCATCCGCTTCTGCCACTGTAGCTCCTTCTACAGAAGAAATTACCTTTTCACAGGCTTTGCTGTCCGTATCTGCCTGCCTTTGTTCAATGGTTCCTTTGGTCATGGTATATACACCAGCCAGGATTCCTCCCAAAACCAGTGTAATGGCGCAAAGAATAATCGCATCAATGACAAAAGACCGTTCTTTTTTCTCACTACTCATTGACTTTGCCCTCCTTTCCAAATGCCTTTGGAATGGTAACACGTTCAATCAATGGCACGAAAAGGTTTCCAATGATAATAGCAAAGGAAACGCCCTCGGCAGATTCTCCAAAGAAACGGAACAATCCGGTCAATAAACCAAGCAAAATGGCATATAAAACCTTTCCTTTGGAAGTAATCGGACTTGTTACATAATCCGTTGCCATGAAAAAGGCACCAAGCATCAAACCGCCACTACACCATTCCATAAATACAGGAACATAAGCATCGGTTGCACAACTGTAAATCAAGTTAAATACTGTAAATGTCAGTATGTAAATCACCGGAATCTTCCAGTCAATAATCTTTCTTGCAATCAGGTAAATACCACCAATCAAAAGAGCAAGTGCTGACGTCTCACCGATGGTTCCCCATGTAGTACCAAGGAACATATCTTTGAGAGTCGTTGCCATATCCGCCTGACAGGTCGCTTCTTTTACCTGCATCAAAGGTGTTGCACTGGATACCGCGTCCAGGGTTGCCTGATAGCCGCCCCAAATGGCATTTCCCTTTGGTATGACAAAATTATTGGTCATGGCGCTACTGAAAGAAAGCATCAAAAAGCATCTTGCACCCAGCGCCGGATTCATAAAGTTCTGACCCAGTCCACCAAAAAGCTGTTTTACGATAATAATGGCGAATACGCCACCAATCACGCACATCCAAAGTGGCAACGTCGCCGGTAAATTCAATCCCAGCAAAAGACCTGTCAGCAAGGCACTGAAATCATAAGTGGTAACCGGCTGTTTCATCAGTTTTTGCCAGACATATTCCGCCAGGACGGCGCTGACACATGTTGTCAAAATGACCAACAGGGCTCGTACGCCAAAATTTCCGATTCCTACCAATGTTGCAGGAAGCAGTGCAATACATACATCTCTCATGATGGATTTGGTAGATGACTTGTCTCGTACATGAGGAGATGATGATACATTTAATAATTTCTCCATCTCTTATAACCTCCATTTATCTGCGCAAATTATTTTTTGCGGCTGTTATCCATCACGGCACGGCGTGCCTGCTTAAAGGATTGTGTCAAACGTCGTTTTGCCGGACACACATAGGTACAGGTACCACATTCGTAGCACTCCATTCCGTTTAGTTTTTGGAACAAATCCAAATCCTGTCGGTCTGCCGCCTCTGCCATCTTCTGAGGAACCAGATGACTTGGACACACCGTCGCACAACGCCCACACCGGATACAATTGGTTGGTTCGTTGGCTGCCACTTCATCCTTGGTCATTGCCAGGATAGAAGAGCTGGTTTTTGTCACCGGCACATTTAAATCATACATAGCCATCCCCATCATCGGTCCACCGGAAATAATCTTTTCAGCTCCTTCCGGAACCAGTCCGCCTGCTTCTTCTAAAAGTTCGGCATGACTCATACCGAAACGCACTTTATAATTTTGCGGCTGTGCCATGGCATCTCCGGTTAATGTCATTACACGGGTCATAGATGGTGTACATTTGCATACGGCATCATATACTGCCAATACGGTCTGCACATTATCTACCACACAACCCGCATCTGCCGGAAGCATCTTAGAGTAAATTTTTCTGCCCGTAGTCACATAGATAACCTGACGTTCTGCTCCCTGTGGATACTTTGTTTTCAATGGTTTTACCGTAATTTTCGGTTCTTCCTGAGTAAGATACTGCAACTTCGAAATCGCTTCCGGCTTATTGTCCTCAATGGCAATGATGCCTTCTGCATGATCGAATAATTGAAGCAATACTTTCAAGCCCACAATCAGGTCTTCCGGCCGCTCCAACATCAAGCGGTAATCCGATGTCAGATAGGGTTCACACTCTGCTCCATTGATAATAACATATTCAATTTCATCTTCGTTTTTTGGTGTCACTTTGACATTAGTTGGAAACCCTGCGCCTCCCATTCCAACAATACCGGCATCTTTGATAATCTGACGAATTTCTTCTTTGGATAGTTTCGTATAATCCCGTTCTTCACCTAATCCTTCTATCGCTGTATCTTCTCCGTCATTTTCAATGATGACACAAGTTGCCTTGGCACCGGAACCCGTCAAACGTGGTTCAATTTTCTTCACAGTTCCCGATACAGAACTTACGATATTGGCAGAAATAAATCCACTGGCTTCTCCAATAATCTGTCCCATCTTGACTGTGTCACCTACGGCTACCGTAGGAGTTGCCGGAGCCCCGATATGCTGTGACATCGGAAAAACCATCTCGGTTTTTGGTTCCATCACACGAATCGGCTCATCCATACTTAGCTCTTTTCCTTCATATGGATGTGCTCCTCCTTTAAAGGTTGAATTTCCCAAAGTCATTCCCTCCTTTGGCACGTTTTTTATCAACGTTGCTCTTTATTGAGATTTTTTATCTGGTAACTACCATGATATCACTTTTTTCTACAAAAAACAAGATTTTCACTCTATAAAAGATGACGAAGGGGAAGAATCAAAACCCGCAATAGTCCGTAAGAATTAATGAAGGGGATACCAAAATAAGCATCCCCCTGAAAAACTGTTTCATGATATTATTTTATATTTGAAAATATTTCGTGTTTTCTGCCATCTCCTTCGCCACTTTCGTAAGTTCTCCCGTAGCTTCATAACACTCTTGAATAATTTCGTTAAGGGAATGCATAGAAGCCGATGTTTCTTCTGTGCTAGCCGCATTTTCCTGAGCAATGGCAGCAAGACTATCCACAACACCTGTGACGGTTTTATTTTGCTCATTCAACACGGTCGTCTGCTGGCGAATGTTGGTAATAGCATCTGCCACCTCCTGAATTTCTTCATTCAAAGAACGGAACATATTCCCAGTTTGCAAAAGTTTATCATTTTGAATTTCGATATTCTCTGCGACATCATTCATGGTCCGGACACTGGTATCTGAATTTTCAATCAATGCTTTAACGATATCTGCGATTCTTTCCGCAGACTCTTTGGATTGCTCAGATAATTCACGAATCTCATCCGCAACAACAGCAAACCCTCTTCCATTCTCCCCAGCTCTAGCGGCTTCTATACTGGCATTAAGAGAAAGAAGATTTGTCTGCGCAGCAATATTCGTAATTAATTCCGTCGCTTCCCGGATTTGTTGAGCGGACTGATTGGTCAAATCGGTCTGCTTTTGAACAGCAATGACAGATTCTCTTGTTTTCTCGCTGATTACATTTAATTCTTCCAGATTTTCTCCTGCTGTTTTATTGTAATCTTTCATTTTATCCGAACTACTATTGAGCGTCTCTACATTTCGTGCTGTCTCTTCCAACGCCTGACCCATTTCCATCACACCCTGGTTTGCTGTCATTGTCTCATGTGCCTGGTTAGATGCCCCCTCAGCGACTTCCTCTATCGCAACATTTACATTTGTTATGGAATCCGAAATATCTTTAAAGGAAACAGAAAAACGCTCGACAAAATTCTCCAGTGCCTTTGATGAATCCATGATGCTGGTAAGGATTGCATGCAAAGATGCAATCAGACTTTGAATTGCCCTTGCAATATCTCCCACTTCATCCCCTCGTTTCAAAAGATGTGGTTTCATCTCAAAATTCAAAACACCTTTCGCAACATTTCCAAGGTTATCGACAGCACCATCTATACTTTTTACGATGCGGATAACCATAAATAGGACGATTGCAAAAGCCAGAACAAAAATTCCAATCATCGCTGCTGCCATAGAAACAATCGTATCTCTCAGTCCTTCATTAACTTGTGTCAGACTTCTTCCGCAAAAAACGCTTCCTATCACCTCACCGGATTTCGCTTGATACAACGGCACATAATAGCCGGAATAAGGGTTGCCAAACAGTTCAATATCTGCGGCAAAATACTCCTGACCCTTCTGTACTTTCTCATATACTTCTGCCGAAAGCTGTGTATTAATTTCACGTTTACCAGCCTCATCCATAAGGGTAGTCAAAACACGTGTGTCGCCATAAAACAACGATACCTCCACATCCTGTTCTTCCTTTAATTTATCTAGCAATTCGTAATCTCCGCTCAACGTTTGTGTTCCCTTCTTAAGGGTATCACCTTCCATGGTAAAATCACTGCCCTTTTCCATCTCCGTATAGGTCTGACGAACACTTCGAGCAATACCACTTATCTCCCGCTGAACCAAACTCTCTGATAAATTTGCTTGCTTAACTGCTCCCAGCACGATTCCCGTTACTGTAATCAGAAGAATCGGTATTGTCACTGTAAGGCTGAGTTTAAGTGCCAGACGTAATCCTTTTTTTTCTTTTTTCTTCATTCAAGAAATCCTCCTTGGCAAAAAATAGTTTATCTTTTCCACCTCTATTCCCTACTCCAATTTTACCATAATTCGCCAAAGAAAGCAAGTTCTTAACTGCCAAATATCGTAACCAAGTTTAATGAATCATTTCGATTTCCAACGTTTCAAATTGGGCACTACAGCAAAATCTCCATTTGTATCTTTACTAATTGTGGAATCCTCCAATGGCATACCGCAACATTGACAAATCAACTGCCTCGGAGAACCCAAGTTGAATAACATTCGTGCTCCAAGACGTTCATCCGAAGAATGGATGTCGCTTATCACCAGTTGCCGCCAAAGCGGATTATCGGATGCCGCATGGTGTGAGCAAAATGGTATTTCCGCCAGCTGCTTTTATAATGCAGTCAGCAGACTTCGCAAAAAGGCTTGCCGGATACCGGATCCGGTCGGGAAATCAAATACTCTTGATCTTACATCCTGCCATCAGGATGTAGTGAGGATTGCAATCGAGTCAGAAGATGATCTGGCTGAACGCATTCCAAATAAAGAAAATCATTCCTTGTACCTTGACAATTCACATACGATTGAGATCAAAGCTTCCGGCTTTTACATTCGCCTGAGCAATTCCGTTCATCCGGATCTCCTGAAGACTTTGTTGAAAACATTAAAGGAGTCGGTATGTTAGCAGATATATCAAACGTGGATGCCATCTATATCGTCTGTGGCAGAACGGACATGCGCAAATCCATTGATGGTTTATGTGCAATTATACAAGATCAGTTTTCCATGGAAATAGACCGCGGGCTATTTCTATTTTGCGGTCGTAAATGTGACAGAATCAAAGCAATCCTGAAAGAGCCGGACGGAATCGTAATGATCTACAAACGGCTGACTGCACAGGGATCTTACCGCTGGCCCCGGGATAAATCCGAGGTAAGAAACCTTACCTGGAGAGAATTCGACTGGCTTATGTCCGGTCTTGATATCGAACAGCCAAAGGCGATAAAACCAACCTGAAACCGGCAGAAAAAGTTGCACATAAAAAAGCTGTTTTTAGGCATATTTTCGGCACTTTTATTATGCATTTTCACTGTAAAAAAGTACTGTTTTCTGGTATAATAGAAGTATCAAAAAGCAGGAGGAAAAGCCGTGGCAGACAGTGCAAAAGACCTTCAACTCCGAGAGTTGAAAGATATCATTACAGAACTGAATAAAACGATCCAATCTCTTCAGGTCACTATCGAAGCGGCAAATAAGCGGGAAGAAGCTCTTGCACAGGAAAGGGACAATCTAAAAGAAGAACTTGACCTTCTCCGCAAAAAGCTTTTTGGCTCTTCCAGTGAAAAACGCCATCCGGATATCCCCGGACAGCTGAATCTGTTTAATGAAGCAGAACTGGAACAGAATCCGGAAGCTGCTACGGCAGAAGAACTGGCTGCGTCACTTCCTGCTCCTGCAAAGAAACGGAAATCAAAAGCGACAAACGCAGAACGTTTTAAAGGTATTCCGGTAATTCGGGAATATCTTGATCTTCCCGACAGTGAAAAGGTGTGCCCGGACTGCCAAACTGCATTGGTAAAGATTGGTGAGGAATTCGTCCGCAGAGAACTTATTTTTGTTCCTGCCAAACTGAAAGTGGTTGAATACTACAGTATCAATTACAGTTGTCCAAAATGTAATGAATACCGGACACCTATTATCGCAAAAGGAAAAGATGGACGATCACATATGCTTCACGGAATGGCATCTGCCGGAACCATTGCCTGGGTAATGTATCAAAAATTCTGCAACAGCCTGCCGTTTTATCGACAGGAAAAAGACTGGAAACAGTACGGTGTTGCCATCACAAGGGCAACAATGGCAAACTGGGTCATCCGGAATGCGGATGAATTTTTCCGTCCCATGTATGATTACTTTCAGCGAAAACTCTTAGAGCGAAAGTTTTTAATGGCTGACGAGACCACGCTGCAGGTTCTTCATGAAGAAGGGAGACGGGCACAGACGAAATCCTATATGTGGCTCTTTCGAACCGGGGAAGACGGCGAGTATCCGATCATCCTTTATCATTATTCAAAAACCCGCGCCGGAGACAATGCAGTCAACTTCCTTGAGGGATTTAAGGGATATCTTATGTGTGACGGATACAGCGGGTATAATAAAGTCCCGGATGCCAGGAGGACAGCCTGTTACGCACACATTCGAAGGTATCTGACGGATGCCATCCCCAAAGGAAAACAGCTGGATTATACACAGCCATCCGTGCAGGGAATGATGTACATCAATCAGCTGTTTCATGCGGAAGATGTAATCAAAGCCAAACATAAATCTTTTGATGCCATCAAAAAAGCGCGTCTTGAAAAAGAGAAGCCAGTGATTGACGGCTTTTTGTCGTGGCTTGATAAACAGACTCCGATACGTGGCTCCAGACTGGACAAGGCAGTTACTTATATCCAGAATCGTCGTCCTTTTTTAGAAACCTATCTGAAGGATGGACGCTGCAGTTTTTCCAACAATCTAAGTGAAAATGCGATTCGTCCCTTTACGGTTGGTCGGAAAAACTGGCTTTTTTGCGACACGCCAAATGGAGCGGATGCAAGTGCCATCACTTACACTATGGTGGAAATGGCAAAGGCAAATGGAGTAAACGTCTATCACTATCTAACCTATCTGTTAGAAAAACTTCCAAATGATAGGATGAGTGATGAGGAACTGGAATCCATGGCTCCCTGGAATGAAACTGTGAAAGCTGAAATAGAATCCCGTGCTAACAGTTCTGCTAATTAATCATATGTCAATTGTCAAGGTACTTCGGTTGTAATGTGCAATCGGGGTATTGTAAATGTGTAGTAAAAAACTATCATCTATCAACGGCTAAAAATTAAGCGCTTACGGCACAGCATATAAGAAGGGTGATTCTAGTATTCTTGAAAAATTCAAATACGAAATATCAAGAGATACAACTAATGGAATGACTTTTTATGAAATTGTAGAAATATATCCAACTGTCGGTGGTAAAGAATATCGTGTTCTTATGTTTAAGGTTCCGGCAGCGGCTACAGGAATACCGACTGATTGGAGAACTAATTATTATGAACGTTCTGGCGAGAGTCTAGTGCCTTTGAAACAGTATAAAATAGATGCAATTAGATCCCAGGAAAGAAAAGACTGGTCTAAACAGATTGTAGAGAATGCAACAATTGAACATCTTGATAAGGATGCAATTGCATTAGCAAGAGTTAAGTATAAAGAGAAAATGAATCAGGAACACATTTCTGAAGAGGTTGATGGAATGACGGATGAACAGTTTCTTTCCAAAGTGAAACTGATTCATGAAGGTAAAGTAACCAATGCGGGAATGCTGTTATTAGGCTCTGCTGATTTTGATTATTTGCTTGCATCTGCACCTAGTATTATGTGGAGATTATATGGTGCTGATGGCTCTG
>JALEKC010000164.1 GCA_022769325.1 Eubacterium sp.
CATTTCGGATACCTCCTATGTTGTTTTTAGTGTGGTTGGCGAACCAACTCTATTATACAACATAGGAGGTTTTTCTTGTAGCTAAAGCTAATGCGGGTCACACCGGCATAGCCGGTGGTTTATTTTGCTGCGATACAAAAAAAATCGAGTAGGCTTTTCCTACTCGATTTCACACACGAACATTCCGCACTCTCGTGCTCCATATTTTTACGCCCGATACTCCAGGCACAATAAGCTTTTCTTTAAAAGTCGTTTATCCTTCCGAATTTAACATATATTCTGTGGTAATCATATCCACATGAAAATTATTTACCAGCTCATAAGCTTTCTCAATGTTGTTTACTGTCCATACATTTACCTGACGGCCTACACTTTGTAGACGATAGACATCAGAAGCTGACAAAAGGGAATATCGACTGTCTAAATCGATTTGATTTTCAATACACCATTCTATCACGGCTGAAGTCACGGCTACATTTTTATTGGCAGGTTCTGCTCCATATATATATTGCAACTGCGTCACATTTACACCATCCACTTGCTTCAATGCCAAAAGATTGCTTTGATGCATACTGATAAAGTATGTTTCCTCCAATAATCCTTTATCTTTTACCTGCTTAACAATCTTACGCAAATCTGCTTCTTTCAAGTTTTCTTTGATTTCGATAAAGGGATGGATTCCGGGCTTTTTCTTCATCACATCCAGATATTCCTCCAAGGTAGGCATATTCAGATTATCATAATTCTCTACATTGCTTCCATGAATCATATAATATTTTTTAATCTGCTCTACTGTCAAATCTCTGATATCAAAATCGTATCCAAAAATACGCTGCAGATTTCCATCATGGGATACCACAAATTCTCCTTCTAATGTCATCCAAATATCACATTCAATTCCAAAAAAATTCTTTTCCAATGCTTTATTAAACGCCGGAATAGAATTTTCCGGTGCTTCTGAACAAAGCCCCCGATGGGCGATTAGTTTTTGATTGGTTATTTCCATTCGATACACCTCCACTTGAATGCTGGCTGATGCCCGGCCATCTTCAGAATCCACACGAATCGTAGTCGTTCCGGCCTCAATACCGGTTACCACTCCATTGGCGGATACGTTTGCAATCTCCGGATTACTGCTTGTATATTTCACGGCTTTGTTAGAAGCGTTAGTTGGCTGCACAGACACCGAAAGTCCAAAACTTTTTCCCCGCTCCACTCTCTTGGAAGAAATCCCACCATTGAGAGATAAAGACTTTGTCATCACCTTTGTCTGAATGGCATAACTTCCGGATTTGCGCGTTCCATCTTTACTTCGAGCCGTAATGACGGCTTCTCCTTTTCCTTTGGCAATCACTGTTCCTTTGGAAGAAACCGAAACAACCGAGGGATTGGAAGAAACATAGGATACTTTTTTATCCGTTGCATTTCTTGGCAACACAATGGGTTTAACTTGAGACTTCTGTCCCACTTCCATTTCCTGTTTCTTTACTGAAAACCGTACGCTTGTTACCTTACGTCCCACTCGTACTTTCACTTTTGCTTTCTTTTTGGAACCATCCACTGCTTTCAGATAAATGGTTGCCTGACCAAATCGTTTTCCCCGAATGATTCCGCTTTTAGAAACAGAAACCACTTTTTTATTGGAGGATTTCCAAACCACTTTATGCAGCAAATTTTTCGGTTTAACTTTGGCTTTCAATTTCACTTTTTCTTTTTTATTTATTAAGATGGTTTTCCCTGTATTGCAAATTTTTAATGACTTAATTCCCTCTGCTTTTACCGTAGTACTGTGTCCCCCAGACACAAAAAAAATCCCTGCTATCATCATAATAACAGCAACCATCGAACCAATTCCACGTTTCATATTTTCCATCTCCTGCTTTTATTTTTCCATTGCCCTCATTTTTTTACATTATAAAATAGATCTGTTACATTTTCATGGCAAATCATACAATAAGTATTGTCTCATGTTTCCGGCAAAAAGTCAATGAAAAAGAGACCATCGCATCCTACGACAGTCTCTTTAAATTCATTATATTAAAAATCAATTTGCACTATTGTATTTTACTCCTGTCATCAATGGTTTTCCTTTAATTGCAAACAATTCGGATACACTGACAACCTGAATGCCATTATCTTTACAATATTTCAAGATTTCCGGCACTGCCTGTGCTGTCTTCTCATGAACAGAGTGCATGTTGATGATATCCCCATCTTTCAGATTCTTTGTTACATTTTCAACGATATCATCTTTTGTTACACTAGCCTGGTAATCCTGACTCCATACAGACACATCGATAAATGGTTTTTCAATAACTGCATACATAGTCTGGCTATAAACTACATTTGGTGCACGGAAGAGGAAATTTTTATATCCTGTCAATTCCGTAAGAAGATCGTCTGTCTTTTTAATTTTTTCTTTTATTGTTTCTGCATCTTCTTTATTCAAACCATTGGAATCATAAGAGTGATTTGCCACTTCAAAGCCAGCCTCTTTCGCAGAAATTACCTCATTCTTGGAATCTTCATCGTGCTCGATATGTGCACCGATGTAGAAAAATGTTGCATGGGCACCTGCTGCTTTCAAAGCATCCTGAATTTGCATACCATAATCTACGAAACTGCCGTATCCACCAGGGCCATCATCAAATGACATAGCCACTACCGGCTTTGTCTTATCAATATTGGCTTCAATCCATGTTTCATCTAGCCCATCATAGTGGAACTCAGAAGATTCGAATTCTGGAGCTGTTGTTGGATTTGGCGTCGGTTTTGCCTCTCCATCTGCCGGATAAGTAGCACCTTCTTTGGCAATAAATTCAATGCTTGTAATCGTGATAGATTTCAAAGCTGCCGGCCATGCATAATTATTTTTACTATCCATTGGCTGGATATTGATTCCTACTGCCGAACCCATCACCTTATCATCGGACAGATCAATCGTCATCGATGTTTCATTGGGCGATGACAAATTATAATCAAATGCAATACCATTGCTATATCCGTCAAGATCGTCTACAGAAGTTGCTACCGCAATCTTTCCGCTATTGACTGTAGCGATGTCTTCGGCTTCATTAATCTCAAGTGTGTAACCCACTTTCATTTGTTTAAAATAAGATAAATCAAAACGACTTTCAATCTGACTGCTAAAATCAAGAGAAGCTGGAGAAGCAGTAAATGTTTTCTCTGTCACCTTTGTCATGTCAATGGAAATATCTCTTACAGTATTATCACTTGGATCCTGACTTGGTGCAACCGTAGGCTCTTCTGATACCAATGGTGT
>JALEKC010000007.1 GCA_022769325.1 Eubacterium sp.
GTTCACACGGAACAACATTTGGAGGTCATCCAATCAGTTGTGCAGCAGCGTTGGCAGAAGTGGATGAAATTGTTGAACAGGATTTTGCTGGAAATGCAAAAGAAATGGGAGATTATTTCGCGGAAAAACTTGCTAAAGTTCCGCATGTAAAAGAAGTAAGACATCAGGGCCTTTTGGTTGGTGTTGAATTTGATGACAGCATCAGCGGCGTGGATGTGAAACATGGATGCCTGGAACGCAAGCTTTTGATTACAGCCATCGGAGCACACATTATCCGAATGGTGCCACCACTCATTGTAAATAAAGAGCAGTGTGAGGAAGCATGTAGGATTATCGAAGAAACCGTAAAATCGCTGGCATAATGAAAGAAAGGAAAAGACGCTATGGCACATCTTGTTATTACCATTGGTTGTGAATACGGCGCGAAGGGCAATTTGATTGGCAAGATGGTCGCAGAAGATTTGGGAATCAAATTCTATGACCGTGATGTTGTCGATGAAATTATCAAAGAAGTTGGTATTCCAAAAGATATTATGGAAAAAGTGGAAGAGGGAGTGACAATTGCAGGAAAAGGCGCAGAAGGAGATGTGAGAGGTTCGTTTTCAAAATATGCCGATTTGACCAATCGCGCCATTCATGTGCAAAAGACCATTATCCGTAAACTTTCTGATAAAGAATCCTGCGTAATTATAGGACGCTCCGCAGATTATATTTTGAAAGAACACACACCGATTTTACGAATGTTTATTTATTCACCGGATGAAGTGCGTATTAAAAATGTGATGGAGAGTCACAATCTTTCGGAAGACGATGCAAAATTGCTTATCGTTGAAAAAGATAAGCGGTATCACAAACGTCATCTTGCACTGACAGGAAGTAACCGTGGTGACCGTCACAATCGAGATATTCTGATTGATAGTAGTCTTCTTGGGGTCGAAGGAACCGCGCATCTGATTGAAGATTTGGTAAAACGTGTATGCGAGGCATAGGAGGTGACAGTTATGAATCAAAAGAAATCTGAATTTAACAAAGTTTTTAGTGCGTGGGACATTTTGGTCATTGCATTTGGAGCTATGATAGGATGGGGTTGGGTTGTATCCACCGGAAGCTGGATTAATCGAGGCGGTGTGGTTGGTGCGGCATTGGGATTTGTCGTTGGTGGTATCATGATCTTTTTTGTAGGTCTGACCTATGCTGAATTAACTGCGGCTATGCCTCAGTGTGGTGGTGAGCATGTGTTCAGTCATCGTGCTATGGGGGCCACCGGATCTTTTATTTGTACCTGGGCCATTATTCTTGGCTATGTTGGCGTAGTCTGCTTTGAAGCATGTGCTTTCCCGACGATTATTACCTATCTGTGGCCAGGATTTTTGAAAGGGTATTTGTATACGGTGGCAGGATTTGATATTTATGCCTCCTGGCTTATCGTTGCTATTGTACTGGCATTTGTTATCATGATGATTAATATCTTTGGTGCCAAGACGGCGGCAGGACTGCAGACGGTTTTGACTGTAATTATCGGAGTAGCCGGAATTTTATTGATTGTTGCTTCTGTTTTTAATGGCTCTGTGGACAATCTGAATGGACAGGCATTTACCGGAAACTCAATTGGTACGAATTTTAAATCCATACTGGGAGTGGCTGTACTTTCACCTTTCTTCTTCATCGGATTTGACGTCATACCACAGGCGGCCGAGGAAATCAATGTTCCTCCGAAAAAAATCGGTAAAATGCTTATATTATCTGTGGTTTTAGCGGTTGTTTTTTATGCCTTGGTTATTTTGGCAGTTGGTTATGTGCTGGATTCGGAAGCGATCGCCAATTCCCAGACTTCTACAGGACTGGTTACAGCAGATGCCATGGCAGTGGCATTTAAGACTTCTGTAATGGCAAAGGTTATTATTGTCGGTGGAATGTGCGGTATTATTACTTCTTGGAACTCCTTTATGATTGGTGGTTCCCGAGCAATGTATTCCATGGCTGAGTCTTATATGATTCCAAAATGTTTTGCCAAATTACATTCCAAACACAAAACACCTGTGAATGCGTTGATTTTAATTGGTGTACTTACGATGCTGGCGCCGTTTGCGGGTCGTGCTATGATGGTATGGATTTGCGATGCCGGAAATTTTGGATGTTGTATGGCTTATTGTATGGTATCCATTTCCTTTATGATTTTACGAAAAAAAGAACCGGATATGAAACGCCCTTACAAGGTGCCGGCATATAAATTTGTAGGAACCATGGCGGTTATTATGTCGGGCTGTATGGTGCTGATGTACTGCATTCCAGGCTCGGGAGGAAGCTTGATTTGGCAGGAGTGGGTGATGGTAGCAGCATGGGCATTGTTGGGAACCGTATTCTATATGATTTGTAAGAGGAAATACAAAGAGGATTTCGGAAATATTGTAGAGTTGATTTCGGACGAAGATGCGGCGACTCTTATGCCGGAAGCAGATGAAAAAGAATTGGATTTGGTAATTGACCAGGCAATTGACCGTGTTTTATCCAGAATGGCAGTTTAGAACGGAGGAAATATATGAAGCAATTTACATTTTCAGTTCCTCAGGAAATCATCGTTGAAAAAGGTGGTATTTGCAAACTTCCTGAGGTGGCAAAAAGACTGGGCGGAAAAAAAGCATTTATTATTTCCGGTCCTCATTTGAATAAAATGGGAATTGTGGCAAAATGCGAAGATGCCTTAAAAATAGAAAAAATTGGCAGTGTGGCATTTACGGAGACAGAGGGGAATCCAAGCGTCGAGACCGTAGATGCAGCAGTAGAACAATATAAAGAAAGTGGTGCTGATTTTATCATTGCTCTTGGTGGTGGCTCACCTATGGATGTGGCAAAAGCCGTGGGGGTGGTGGCAAAATTCGGTGGGAACATTACGGAATACGAAGGTGCAGATAAAGTGCCGGGAGATATCATTCCATTGATTGCTATCCCCACAACGGCAGGAACCGGTTCTGAAGTGACAGCTTTTTCGGTTATTACGGACCATAGTAGAAATTATAAGTTGACTGTATTTAGTTACAAATTGATTCCGACGTACGCGATTTTGGACGCGGAACTCTTGACTACGACGCCTGCCTCTGTAGCAGCTGCCTGTGGTGTGGATGCGATGATTCATGCCCTGGAGGCATATTTATCCACGGCGGCTTCTCCATTTTCAGATGCTATGGCGGAAAAAGCGTTAGAATTGATTGGCGGAAATATTCGTGCGTATGTGGCAAACCGCACAGATATCGAGGCGGCAGAGGCTATGCTGACAGGTTCTTTGTTTGCTGGAATTGCATTTTCATGGGCACGTCTGGGAAATGTACACGCTATGAGTCATCCAGTTAGTGCATTTTTCGATGTACCTCATGGAGTGGCCAATGCAGTTCTGTTGCCTACGATTGTAGAATACAATGCTTTGGCGGATAAAGGACGTTATTATAAACTCTATCAATACATTAGTCGCAGTCAAATACGTAAAGAGGAGTTTCAACCAGATATGTTGGTAGAAGCAATTCGAGAGTTAAATGATGAATTGAGAATTCCTGAGAATCTGACCGTCGCTGTCAACGAGGCCAGCAAAGAAAGAACGGTATCCAAAGAAGAGATTGAGGAAAAGATTTCTCTTATGGCAGCGGATGCCATGAAGAGTGGAAATATTGCGGTAAATCCAAGAAGTTCTCGACAATGTGATATTGAAATTCTCTACAAAAATGTGTTATAATTAATAGAGAATATTTAAGGAAGGATATAGTTATAGTATCGGGAAAGAATTATGGACTATTTATCTCACAATGTTTCTGTGAATTTAAAGCGAATGCGCTTATCGAAGAATATGAGTCTGGATCAGGTTTCAGAGCAAACCGGAGTCAGCAAAAGTATGCTTGCACAGATTGAAAAAGGGACGGCTAATCCGTCCCTTGGTGTGCTTGGAAAGATTACCAGTGGTCTCCGTATCGAGTTTCAGGAGTTAATTGAACCGCCAAGGCAAGATTTTTGTCTGGTTACACCGGAAGATGAAATTCCCATAAAAGAACGGGAAGGACAGTATAAGGTATGGAATTGTTTTCCTTATGAAGATAACCAATCGGTGGAAATCTATCGAATTGATGTAGAACCCGGTGGAGAATATGTCAGTGGAAGTCATGGTGAAAAGACTCGAGAGTATCTGGCGGTGACGGACGGTGTTTTGACTGTAGAATGTCATGGTCACATTCAGAAAATCAGCAAGCAGCAGGTCTACAAATTTGAAACAGATCAAAGTCATGTATATCGAAATGAAGGGACCAAAATCGCAAGTTGTATGTGTTTTTTTCTGGATTATACATCTCGTTGAATGAATGGGACAAGGAAGAACCTGAAAACTTGAGGAGGTACTTATGATAATATTACAATGGAGTAAAGTGCAAATTATGTGTTTACTTATTTTGATTTATGTGGGCACTATATATATTAAAGATGGAAACAATCTAAATCGTATCACTCATAAATCCAATTCTAATTATGTGTTTGATGCATTATTTATCCTATCCGGCATTGCTGTTTTTTTTGATGGGCTAACCGCCTGCACCGTCAATTTCCTGGATAAGATTCCACGGATTGTCAATTTGCTGGCACATCTGGGAATGTATATTTCCTATCAAATATATGTGGTATTGCTGTTTTTGTATTGGTTGTCTGTGACGAGTGGTATGCCGAAAAAGATGGGAAAAAAGGTGCTTTGTTTTCTCCCGGGTATTATTATGGCGGCGTTGACCATCGGATTTTTGCCGGAACTTCATTTTGTAGAAGGAAAATATACCAATTATTCCATGGGAGTTTCTGTCTATAGCTGCTTTGCTTGTGTTGCTGTTTATTGCATCACTACCATTGTGATTATTGCAAAAAGATATCGTTATATCTCCAAAAAGAAAATTGAAAGTTTGGCAACAACATTGTTTTTTATCGTTATCATTATGACATTGCAGATTATTTTCCCAGAGTCGCTACTTTCAAGTATTGCTTTGATTATGGTAACCATCAGCATATATATCAATATGGAAAATCCCGCAATTCATGGCTTGGAGCATTATCATCATGAGATGGTAATGGGGTTTGCTACACTTGTAGAAAACAAAGATGATAATACGGGAGGGCATATCAGGCGCTCTTCTGCGTATGCCGTATTGATTGCTAAGAATTTGCGAAAAAGCGAAAAATACAAACCTTTGATAACAAAAGATTATTTGGATAATTTATCTCAGTCTGCTCCTATGCATGATATCGGAAAGATTGGGATTCCGGATGCGATTTTGCAGAAGCCGGGAAAATTAACGGCAGAAGAATTTGAAAAGATGAAAGAACATCCGGTTATTGGTGGGAAAATAATTCAAGATACCTTCGGCCATCTTATAGATGATGAATATGAGACCATGGCCTTTCAGGTGGCAAGGCATCATCATGAAAAATGGAATGGCAAAGGCTATCCAGATGGGCTGAGTGGGGAAAATATTCCCCTGTGTGCGCGTATTATGGCGGTGGCGGATGTGTTTGACGCTGTTTCAGCCAAACGATGCTACCGTGAGGCCATGCCACTGGAAGAGTGTTATCGTATTATCACTGGGGGACGTGGCAGTGATTTTGACCCGGATATTGTGGATGCCTTTATGCTGAATACGGATGCGGTGGAAAAAATCTATCACAGCAAAATTCATTTTGACTAGGAACCACGAAGAATCGGTGGTTAGCAAGAGGACACAAATTTTTCACAAAAAAATTAGCACTCACCTCTTGACAGTGCTAACAATTGGTGGTATAACATAGCTAACGATAAGGAAAGGGATTGAAAGTAGAAATTCTTTTCTGAATCCATAACAATTCAATAACACTTCAGATATTTCTCTGATGGTGCTAATATTACAAAGTCTAAGTGCCTATGCTGGTTCATAAGAACCCATATTTCCGACACTTGTTACAAGAAGGAAAGGAGAAATGACTTATGTTGAGACCTAGTATTTTTGGAGAGAACTTGTTTGATGATTGGATGGATGATTTTCCATTTGGAAAGGATTTTGAACGGGCGATGTTTCCAAGCAAGAATCCTTTGTATGGAAAACACGCAAAGAACATGATGAAGACTGATGTCCGCGAGACGGAGAGCGAGTATGAAGTTGACATTGATTTGCCGGGCTTCAAGAAGGATGAAGTAACAGCTGAACTGAACGATGGTTATATTACCATTTCGGCAGCAAAAAGTTTAGACAAAGAGAAGAAAGATAAAAAGACCGGAAAATACATTCGAAGAGAACGTTATGCCGGTAGCATGAGCCGAAGTTTTTATGTTGGCGAAGGAATTACCCAGGATGAAATCGCAGCGAAGTTTGAAGATGGCATCCTGCAGTTGAAGATTCCAAAGAAAGCCGACCGTGCAGTTGCAGGCAAGAATTATATTGCAATTGAAGGATGATGAATCAATGGGAAAAGTTTTCCTTGACAAATATAAAAAATGGGTCTAAGATAAAGGCAATTCATCGGACAAATGCTTTGAACAGGATATGACTTCTCGTATCACCGCTTACAGAAAACTGTCATTTGTGAGAGACGGTAACAAGGCACGAGATAGCCCTCACCTGCGAGCAACTCTGGGGAAAGGTGGTTGAAAATTGCCAAGTAGTCGGAGTCGGGACTCTACCGTTAAAATGAGAAGTCTTCTGAGTGGATTGCTATGCCGCTCAGGTGGTTAGAGAGGTCGTCAGTAATATGGCGGCAAGCAAAGTGGTACCGCGGAAGTGATATGGATGCATTTTAGCCTTCGTCTTTGCAGGATAAATCAAGATGGTTTATCCCGCAAAGATGGAGGCTTTTTTCTATGTTCAAAAAAAATATCTGGTGTCATAGCATGAGAAAGATGAAAATAAAATGGAAAGAGGGGCGCTTGTTTACGACGTTCCGGATTGGAGGATAATATGAATACACTTGTTATTGTCTTACTTGCCGCAATAATTCTGGTAACGGCATATGTTTGTTATGGTCGCTGGCTGGCCAAGAAGTGGGGAATTGATCCCAAGGCAGAGACACCGGCCGTAAAATACAAAGATGGAAAAGATTATGTTCCTACCAATGGATGGACGGTTTTTAGTCATCAATTTTCATCCATTGCAGGGGCAGGACCGGTTACCGGTGCAATACAGGCAGCGGCTTTTGGATGGCTTCCGGTTTTGCTCTGGGTTTTAATCGGGGGTGTATTTTTTGGCGCAGTTACAGACTTTGGAGCCCTTTATGCTTCGGTGAAAAATAAAGGAAAATCCATGGGAATGCTAATCGAAAAATACATTGGTAAATTGGGACGTAAGCTGTTTCTTCTGTTTTGCTGGTTGTTTACATTGATTGTTACGGCTGCATTTGCAGACATGGTTGCCGGTACCTTCAATGCATATTCTGTGGAAGAACCCGGGAAATTGGCGGCAGCAGCCACGACAAATGGTGCTGCCGGTATGGTCTCTATCATGTTTATGATATTCGCTATTGTCTTTGGTGTGGTTCAGAAAAAATTCAATCTGTCCGGGTGGAAAGAGGCAGTGCTGGGGATTGCTTGCATCATATTGTCCTTTGTTATTGGCATGAATTGTCCATTGATATTTAGTAAAAATACATGGAACTATATCACTTTTGTATATATTTTCTTTGCGGCAGTTCTTCCAATGTGGCTTCTGAAACAGCCACGAGATTACATGACGACCTTTATGTTTATCGGAATGATTGCAGGAGCAGTAGTCGGTTTGATGGTGGCGCATCCAAGTATGAATCTTCCGGTATATACCGGTTTTCATAATGAAACACTAGGAACGATGTTTCCGATTTTATTTGTAACCGTTGCTTGTGGCGCTGTATCCGGCTTTCACAGTTTGGTTTCCTCCGGCACTTCATCGAAGACCATTGAAAATGAGAAAGATATGTTAAAAGTTGGTTATGGGGCTATGGTATTGGAAAGTTTGCTGGCTGTTTTAGCACTTTGCGTTGCCGGTGCCGCCGCCGGTGGGGATGGGACCCCGGCAGTAGGAACTCCATTTCAGATTTTTTCTCGTGGTGTGGCAGGATTTTTTGAAATGTTTGGCGTGCCGGTTTATGTGGCTACAGTATTTATGACCATGTGTGTATCCGCTCTTGCTCTGACAAGTTTGGATGCAGTTGCCCGCATCGGACGGATGAGTTTTCAGGAACTCTTCAGTGTGGATGATATGGAGCAGGCAGCTCCTTGGAGAAAACTATTTTGCAATACTTATTTTGCTACCATCATTACCTTGGTATGTGGATTTGTTTTGACAAAAATAGGTTATGCCAATATCTGGCCATTATTTGGTTCTGCAAACCAGTTATTGAGTGCACTGGTTTTGATTACATTATGTGTCTTTACTAAAGTGACCGGAAGAAGCAACAAAATGCTTTTCCCACCGCTTATTATCATGCTTTGTGTAACATTTACTGCTCTGGTTCAAAGGACCATTGCCATGGTGAAAGTAATTAAATATGCCGCCTCTACTGCTATTCCGGCTGGAACAACGACTTGGGGAGAATTGTTTGTCGCCAATGGATTGCAATTAATTATCGCCATTCTTTTGATTATTCTTGGCTTGACCATTGTTATCCATTCCATGAAAACTTATATAAATAGTAAGGAAAATAGTGAGAAGACACAGGAAAAATAGAAAGAAAGAAATAGTATGAAAGCTATGATATCACAAACAACAGATGTCATGGCTTTCTTTTTTTTAACAAATATGATATGATAATCGTATCAAAATCAAAGGGAGACAGGTCATGGAAGAACAACAAAAACCACACAAAAGACGTGTTCGTTATTCAGGTAAATATCCGAAAAAATTTGAGGAAAAATACAAAGAATTACAACCGGAAAAATATCAGGAAACCATTGCACATGTGATTCAAAAAGGCAATACTCCGGCAGGAATGCATCGCTCGATTATGGTAAAGGAAATCTTAGATTATTTGAATATCCAACCGGGAGAAATCGGATTTGATGCCACTCTCGGATATGGAGGACATACAAAGGCTATGTTGGAATGTCTGCAGGGACAGGGACATATTTATGCTACAGATGTAGACCCGGAAGAATCCGCGAAAACAAGGAAACGATTAGAAACTCTCGGATATGGTGAAGATATTTTGACCATTCGGTTACAAAATTTTTGTACCATTGATGAAATTGCGAAAGAAGCGGGAGGGTTTGATTTTATTCTGGCAGATCTGGGGGTATCCTCTATGCAGATTGACAATCCTAAGCGGGGGTTTTCTTTTAAAACAGATGGTCCTTTGGATCTGCGTCTCAACCAGAAAGAGGGAGTCAGTGCGGCAGAAAGATTGGCAACCATAGGCCGGGAGGAACTTGCCGGGATGCTATATGAAAATTCCGATGAACCTTATTGTGAGGAAATTGCAAAAGCAATTACCGAGGAGATTCGAAAAGGGAATCCGGTGGATACCACCACAAAATTGCGTCAGGTGATTAAAAAAACGCTGGATTTCCTACCGGAAAAAGAGAAAAAAGATACCATTCGAAAAACTTGTCAGAGGACTTTTCAGGCACTTCGAATTGATGTGAATCATGAGTTTGAAGTACTATATGATTTTATGGAAAAAATACCTTCGGCTCTCAAACCGGGAGGCAGAGTGGCAATTCTTACATTTCACTCAGGGGAGGACCGTCTGGTAAAGAAGGCATTGAAGAGAGGATATCAAGCAGGGGTCTATTGCGATTATGCAAAGGATGTGATACGGCCATCGGCGAAAGAGTGTGCACAAAATGGACGTGCCCGCTCCACCAAAATGCGCTATGCAAAGAGAGGGAAAGGCATATGAATGGAAAAATGATTTTTTTGTATATCCTATGCAATATTATTGCCTTTATCATCTACGGTATTGATAAATGGAAAGCGGTGCATCACAAATGGAGAATACCGGAAGCAACCTTGCTTTTAATTGCTGTTTTCGGGGTGTTTGGAGCTTTTATAGGAATGCATGTTTTTCACCATAAAACAAAGAAACCAAAGTTTTATATCGGAGTTCCTGTCATCTTTGTTTTGGAATTATTATATATGATTCTTTTGTAGTCACCAATTATAATAATATCAAAATAGACCGATATATATTTTGGATAGTTAAGTTCGAAAGTGGGTGATTGAATGCAAATAAAAGAAGCAAGAGGAATCTATCAAAGTCAGATAAAGGACTATGAACGGGCAAAGTCAGATTTGATGCAAAGAAAACAGGAACTGCAGGAAAAGATAAAAACCACGCCAAATGGTAATGTAATCTATCAAGATGAGGCGGTCTCTTTGGAATTATCCATAGAGGCAGTGGAGAAAAAGCAGAATGCGTACCAGGATTATATGGATAAACTACTGGAGAAAAAAAATAATATTGTGGATATGCTCTCTTCGGAACAGCAAACGGAATCCATGAAAGAGTATACAGAGGAACAATTGAAAATTATAGAGGTGGCTAGGCGACTTATGAAGGGGGCTCGGGTTCCCCAATACGATGAGATGAAATTGATGCAGTATGACAGCAGTTTGTATCAAATGGCAAAGAACATAGGTGCCATGGTAAAGGCTAAGGAGAAGGAAGAATACGAGTCACTTTGGGCAGATGATGAGGAAAAAGAACGGGAAGATCCACAGGAGGTGGCAGATTCCGCAGAGGCACCGGTGGGAGCACCAGAGATTGTATCAGCGGAACAAACAGTAAGTGCTGCCCTCGAATCCTTATAAAAAGAAAAGGAGCAGGAGCGATGGCAAAAAGTGCAAATCAAAAACTGAAATTATTATATTTGATGGATATTCTCATGGAAAAAACAGATGAAGAGCATGGAATTACCATGGTAAATATCTTGAAAGAACTGGAAAGAAATGGTATTTCTGCTGAGCGGAAAAGTATCTATCATGATTTGGAAGAATTACGACATTATGGATTGGATATACTAACCTATTCCAATGGGAGGACGACTTTTTATTATGTTGCATCGAGAAAATTTGAACTGGCAGAATTGAAGTTGTTGGTGGATGCCGTGCAGTCGTCGAAATTCATTACGGAAAAGAAGTCCAATGAATTGATTAAAAAGTTGGAAGAGTTTGCAAGCTGCTATCAGGCAAGGGATTTGCAACGTCAGGTCTTTGTTCAGGGCCGAGTCAAAACCATGAATGAAAGTATTTATTATAATATTGATAAGATTCATGAGGCCATTGATAAAAACTATGCCATTACGTTCCAATATTTTCAATGGAATGTAAAAAAAGAAATGGAACTTCGGCATGAGGGAGAATACTATGAAGTTTCGCCCTGGCAGTTGATGTGGGATGATGAAAATTATTATCTCATCGGTTACCATCACGAGGATCAAAAAATCAAACATTTTCGTGTGGACAAGATGCTTCATATAGATATTACGGATATTACTCGTCAAGGCGCACAAGACTTTCATAAGGTGGATGTTAAAACCTATTCGAAACGGGTTTTTGGCATGTACGATGGGGTGCAGACCAATGTCAAATTAAAATGTCACAATTCCCTTGTGGGAGTTATGATTGATCGGTTTGGCAAAAATGTCCCCCTGATTCCTTTGGATGACGACTATTTTCAAATAAATGTTACGGTTGCAGTGAGCCGGCAATTTTTGGGCTGGTTATTGGCGATCGGAACAGGAGTGACGATTTTAGAACCCCAAGAAGTAAAAGATAAAATGGTAGAAGCATGTGGGAAAATGATACAATGCTATGAGTAAAAAAAGTGTGTGGTATTTGCCACACACTTTTTTAGACCCTATTTATCGTTAATTAAGTGAGGTAACTGATCTACCATATTGGTAAACCACCTTCTGTTTTGTTCCATATTTCATACTAATATAATAAAACAAAATGCCTTAAGAACAAGAGAAAAAAGTAATTGCATGAAACAAAGAGATGAGATATAATCATTGCTGGAAGATGAAAAAAATGGAGGATATTGAAATGGCTGAAAAAGAAGAATACTGGGACATTTATGATAAAGAAAAGCATCGCACCGGACGTCAGATGAAGCGGAATGACTGGTGCTTAAA
>JALEKC010000008.1 GCA_022769325.1 Eubacterium sp.
GCACCACGGTCAAGTGTACCATCCGGATTAAATTTTACTCCACCTTTTGTATCAGGTACCTGTTTAATACATACTACTATTTTCACGATATGAACCTCCTTATTTCAACAAGTTTCCAGAGATAACCATACGCTGAACTTCGGATGTTCCCTCGTAAATCTCTGTGATCTTAGCATCACGCATCATACGTTCAACATCATATTCTCTGATGTAACCATAACCACCATGCAACTGAACTGCTTTTGTTGTCACTTCCATCGCAACTTCTGCAGCATATAATTTTGCCATAGCTGCCTCTACGGAATAGGAAACTTTTGCACCATCCGCAAATTCCTGCTTTTTCAATGCTGCTTTGTAAACCAAAGATTTTGCTGCTTCCACTTTAGTAGCCATATCAGCAAGTTGGAACTGGGTATTCTGCTGTGCAGCGATAGTACGACCAAACTGCTTTCTCTCTTTTACATATGCAATGGTTGTCTCAAGAGCACCTTCTGCAATACCAAGAGCCTGTGCAGCGATACCAATACGTCCACCATCCAATGTATGCATTGCGATTGGGAATCCTTTTCCTTCTGGTCCCAAAAGATTTTCTTTTGGAATTCGACAATCTTCAAAAATCAATTCATAGGTGGAAGAACCGCGGATACCCATTTTCTTTTCCTTTGTTCCAAAGGAGAAACCTGGAGTTCCTTTCTCTACGATAAATGCGGAGAAGTTCTTTTTCTTTCTTCCTCTTCTATCTTCTGTTATGCTTGTGATTGCAATAACGATATAAACGTCTGCCACTTTACCATTGGTGATAAAACACTTACTTCCGTTCAATACCCACTCATCACCATCCAAAACAGCTTTTGTCTGGGCACCCTGAGCATCTGTTCCAGCTCCTGGTTCTGTCAAAGCAAACGCTCCAAGTTTTTCACCATTGGTAAGCGGTGGTAAATATTTCTGCTTCTGCTCTTCGGTTCCATAAGTAAGAATTGGATCACAACAAAGGCTGGTATGTGCAGATACAATAACACCTGTGGTACCACAAACTTTAGAAAGTTCCTCAACACACATAACATATGTTAAAATATCGCATCCCTGTCCGCCATATTCTTTTGGCACTGGAATTCCCATAAAACCATATTTGCCCATTTTATCCACTGTAGACTGTGGAAATACTTCTGTCTCATCTGTTTCCTGAGCCAGTGGTTTTGCTTCATTTTCAGCGAAATCTTTGAACAAAGTTCTCGCCATTTCATGTTTCTGATCTAAAGTAAAATCCATTATTAATGAACCGCCTTTCTGTATATTTGATAGATTCCAAATCCATCGGAATTATTTGCTGTAATCATAGAACCCGATACCGGTTTTTCTTCCCAATTTGCCGGCACGAACCATCTTGCGAAGCAATGGATGTGGACGGTATTTTGGATCACCGGTCTCAGCCTGAAGTACTTCCATGATAGCAAGACAAATATCAAGTCCTACTAAATCTCCCAGTGCAAGAGGTCCCATTGGATGGTTTGCACCAAGCTGCATAGCGGTATCAATACCTTCTACAGAAGCAACTCCGTCTGCATAAATACCAACTGCCTCATTAATCATAGGAATCAAAATACGGTTAACTACAAATCCTGCTGCTTCTTTCACTTCTACAGGTGTCTTACCAATTTCCTTTGAAATAGCAACAATTTTTTCAACCATATCATCCGGTGTGTTTTCACCAGCGATTACTTCGATGAGTTTCATAACAGGAGCCGGATTAAAGAAATGCATTCCGATAACCGGACGGTCAAGACCTGCACCAATCTCTGTAATAGAAAGAGAGGACGTGTTTGTAGCAAACATACAATCTTTCTTTACGATATCCTGAAGTTCTTTGAATGTTTGTTTTTTAACATCCATAACTTCAAGTGCTGCTTCTACAATCAAATCACAATCGGTACAAATCTCTTTTGTTCCTGTTGTGATTTTTGCAAGAATACTATCTGCTGCAGCCTGATCCATTTTTCCTTTTGCAACACGTTTTTCAAAACCTTTTGCGATTTTGTTTTTACCATTTACTGCAAATTCATCATTAATATCACACAAGCAAACTTCATAACCTTCTGTCTGAGCAAATGCCTGAGCAATTCCGGAACCCATTGTTCCAGCACCAATAACACCAACTTTCATGAATACATACCTCCATTTTTTATTGTCCGGGGAGACAAAGCGCCCCGGAAGATTTTAAATTTTAATACAATACTTTTATTTATTTTGGAAAGGAACTACTTTGAGTTTTTTCTCTTTATCTTTCTCAAGGAAGTTACCCATTCCTGCTTTCTGGTCTTCTGTCTCAAAGCAGTCACCAAAGAGCTTCTCTTCGATTACGATTGCCTGATCCATATCAACCTGAAGTCCATCATTAATTGCTTTTTTACAATTGCGAACTGCAATTGGAGCCTGCATAGCGATTCCTGCAGCCATTTTCTTTGCTGCCGGCAAAAGTTCTTCCTGTGGATAAACCGCATTGACAAGACCTACACGATAAGCTTCCTCCGCTTTAATGTTTCGTGCAGTATAAATCATCTGTTTTGCCATACCAACCGGAATAACGCGAGCAAGTCTCTGTGTTCCACCAAATCCCGGAGTAATTCCAAGACCAACTTCCGGCTGACCAAAGACTGCATTTTCTGAGCAGATACGGATATCACAGCTCATGGAAATCTCACATCCGCCACCAAGTGCAAATCCGTTTACAGCAGCAATCACAGGGATAGGGAAGGTTTCGATTTTACGGAAAATATCATTTCCTTTCTTTCCGAAAGCTTCTCCCTCTGCTTTTGTCAATGTGTTCATTTCACCGATATCTGCTCCGGCAACAAAAGATTTATCCCCTGCACCTGTGAGAATCAAGCAGCGAATCACATCAAGATCTACTCCATCCAATGTTTCATTCAACTCATCCAATACCTGGCTGTTGAGTGCATTCAATGCTTTTGGACGGTTAATGGTAATCAAACCAACTTTGTCTTCTACTTCATACGTAATGAATTCCATTTTGGGAACTCTCCTTTCTGTTGTCTTTTTTTCAGAAATTAGTCACGCTCTACAATTGTAGAACATCCCATTCCTCCACCGATACAAAGTGTTGCAAGGCCTTTCTTTGCATCACGTTTCTGCATCTCATGAAGAAGTGTAACAAGAATACGACATCCGGATGCTCCTACCGGATGACCAAGGGCAATTGCTCCACCATTTACATTCAATTTGCTCAAATCAAATCCAAGATCTCTTCCTACTGCGATAGACTGTGCTGCAAATGCCTCGTTTGCCTCGATGAGATCGAAATCATCATTGCTCATGCCTGTCTTTTCAAGAACTTTTTTTGTTGAAGCTACCGGTCCAACACCCATGATAGAAGGATCAACTCCGCCAAGAGCTCCGGCAACGAAAGTAGCCATTGGTTTCACACCAAGTTCTTTTGCTTTTTCTTCACTCATTACAACGAGAGCTGCTGCACCGTCATTGATACCGGATGCGTTACCAGCTGTAACAAAACCATCTTTATTGATTGGGCGAAGTTTTGCAAGACCTTCCATTGTTGTTCCAGGACGTGGTCCTTCATCTTTATTAAAGATAACGGTCTCTTTTTTCTTTTTCACTTCCACAGGAACGATTTCATCGTCAAATTTTCCAGCTTCCTGAGCAGCAACAGCTTTTGTCTGGCTGGCTACTGCAAACTCATCCAATTCTTCACGAGTCAATTTCCATCTTTCATCCATACAGATATTATCTGCTGTCTGAATCATATGATAATCATTGAATGCATCCCAAAGTGCATCGTTTACCATCGTATCAATGATGGTATTGTTGTTCATACGATATCCGAAACGAGCCTGTTTCAATGCATATGGTGCCATGGACATATTTTCCATACCACCTGCTACAACGATGTCCGCATCTCCTGCCTGAATCATCTGTGCAGCCATATTTACACAGTTCAAACCGGATCCACAAACAACATTAACTGTAACTGCCGGTGTCTCGATTGGAAGACCTGCTTTGATGGATGCCTGACGAGCAACATTCTGTCCGAGACCTGCCTGGATTACACAACCCATATAAACATGATCTACCTGCTCTGCAGGAACTCCTGCTCTTTTCAATGCTTCCTTAATTACAATAGAACCAAGTACCGGTGCAGGTGTTGTACTGAGACTTCCACCCATTGTACCGATGGCTGTACGACATGCGCCTGCTAAAACTACTTTCTTAGACATAATAATGTATCCTCCTTATTTTTCATTATTTTTATATGTCAGCCGGATATGAATCCGGTTTATAAACTTTCATTGATATTTCAGTTTCAATCTTTCTTCCACTACCGGTGGTACAAAATTTTTATATGTCAGCCGGATATGAATCCGGTTTATAAACTTTCATTGATATTTCAGTTTCAATCTTTCTTCCACTACCGGTGGTACAAATTGCGATACATCCGAGCCATAAGATGCTACCTCCCGCACAATGGTGGAACTTAAAAATGCATATTCAAGACTTGTTGTAAAAAACATGGTATCAATATCAGGATTAAGACTATGATTCGTCTGGGCAATCTGCATCTCCGATTCAAAATCAGAAACTGCCCGTAATCCTCGTACCATCACTTTAGCACCCATTTCCCGGGCAAAATCAACTGTCAGTCCCTGAAAAGTCTCAATGCGAACATTGGAGAACTCCCGAGTTGCTTCCTTCAGCATCTCCACCCGCTCTTCCATCGAAAACAGTGGATTTTTTCCACTGTTGACAAGCACAGCAACAATCAATTCATCCACTACTTTGGAAGCTCGTTCAATAATATCAAGATGCCCGTAGGTAACCGGATCAAAACTTCCGGGATATACCGCTTTTACCATAATGCTCTCCAATCTTAAACTTAATTCTAACCCATTCTTAACCTAAAAAGAACGGTTCTTTCATAGTACATTGTTAATTTTTTCACAATCCTTTGTCCTAATTTACACTTACATATACATATTACCACCATTCCCCCTCATTGTCAAATAATTATCAATCTTTTTCTGTTTCTTTTTTATAAAATCTAAACCTTGACCCCTCTTTTCGAAAATGCTAAAATATTTCTAATGGAAATAAATATAAGGAGGCGTCTTTTGTTATGGATTACAAACAAATGTATCAAAACAAACTTACAACCGCAGCCAATGCTGCAAACGTAATCGAATCCGGTGATTGGGTAGATTATGGCTGGTGTGTCAACACTCCTATTGCCGTTGATAAAGAAGTGGCAAAACGTTTGCCAACCCTTGAAAATGTCAATTTTCGAGGCGGAATTTTAATGTGGGTTCCTGAAATTTTTCAAATTGAGGATCCCGCCGCACATATGACCTGGAATTCCTGGCATATGGGAGGTGTGGAAAGAAAGGCGGTTGCGCAGGGATTTTCTTTTTATGCACCAATTCGCTATTCAGAACTTCCACGCTATTACCGCGACATAGCTTGTCCTTCTAAAGTAGCAATTTTCCAAGTGTCACCTATGGACGAACATGGATATTTTAGTTTTGGACCAAGTGCCTCTCACCTTGCTGCCTGCTGCGAACGCGCTGAGATCATTATTGTTGAGGTAAACGAAAATATGCCTCGTTGTCTTGGTGGTTTTGAAAATAGCATTCATATCTCAAAAGTTGATATGATTGTGGAAGGTGACAATCCGCCTATCGCAGAAATGGGTGGCGGCGGAGCTGCTACGGAAGTGGACCAGGCAGTTGCCAAATTAATTGTTGAAGAAATTCCGGACGGTGCTTGTCTTCAGCTCGGTATCGGTGGAATGCCAAATGCTGTGGGTACTATGATTGCTGAGTCTGACTTAAAAGATCTTGGTGTTCATACAGAAATGTATGTAGATGCCTTTGTGGATATTGCAAAAGCCGGGAAAATTACCGGTGCAAAGAAGAATATCGATCGCTATCGTCAGACCTATGCTTTTGGTGCCGGTACGAAAAAAATGTATGACTATTTAAATGATAATCCGGAATGTATGAGTGCACCTGTGGATTATACCAATGATATCCGTTCTATTTCGGCTTTGGATAACTTCATTTCTATTAACAATACAGTGGATATTGACCTCTATGGCCAGGTAAATGCAGAAAGTGCCGGAATCAAAAATATCAGTGGCGCCGGCGGACAACTCGACTTTGTTTTGGGAGCTTATCTTTCCAAGGGAGGAAAAAGTTTCATCTGCTGTTCTTCAACTTTTAAGAACAAACAAGGTGAGTTGGTTTCACGAATTCGCCCTACTTTGGCTGAAGGTTCTATTGTTACGGACACCCGTGCCAACACGCACTATTTTGTGACTGAATATGGAAAGGTTAATTTAAAGGGTCTATCTACATGGCAGAAAGCCGAGGCAATTATTTCGGTAGCACATCCGGATTTTCGTGATGATTTGATAAAAGAAGCGGAGAAAATGCATATTTGGAGACGTTCCAACAAATAATTTCCCCGACATTCATTTAAAAACAGGCTTGAAATTTTTATTTCCAGCCTGTTTTTTACTCTTTTTTCGGGAAGTACCCTTTTTCTATCCACGTTCTGTTTTTAAATAATAATGCAAACCAGACCGCCATTGGAATCATTGACTACTTTTTGTATCGTATCTTGTAATTTCACCTGACTTTCTTCCGTTAATCGGTTTACTTTGTTTAGAATCCCATCGTCTACCAATTGACGAATGGTTTTTCCAAATATATTCGTATCAAATATGCCATCGGGATTTTCTTTTCCATTTCTCTCAATATATTCAATTAAATCTTTTGCCTGCTCTTCGCTTCCCACAATTGGTGCAATCTCGGTCTCTATGTTTGCCTGAATCAAATGAAGAGAGGGACAAACTGCACGTATTTTTACTCCATATTTGCTGCCATGCTTAATTAATTCCGGTTCTGCTATTTCGATTTCATCCATGGTAGGTGTGACAATTCCATATCCTCTTCCTTTTACCTGCTGACAGGCCAATTCTATACTTTGATATTCTTCTTTTTTGGCAGCAAGTTCTTTTAGTGTGGCTATCAATTCATATTCTCCGGAAATCGGAATGCCGATTAAGTCACTTAAAATCTCATAATAATAGTGTTCTTTAAATTCAATTCCAATGTGAATTTCCCCATTTTGCATCTTTTTTTCCTGGATATAAATACCTTTTATATAATCTGCATCAAATTTGACGGATTCTTTGTTCACATCTCTCATTACTTTCATCTTTTTCAACATTTCAAGGCACTTTTCAATTAAGTCTTTTTTCAGCCAATGATCCTTTTTTAGAAATTCAACCCACTTAGGAAAGTAAAACTGAATCTGCCCAATCGGGAAATCGGATAGAATGGTTTCCATCATGAAAAATGCGTCCTCTTTTTTCAAATTTTTGCAATCCATAATCAAAACACTGAATCCGTATTTTTCCTGCATTTTTTTAGCCAGATTTTTGGTGGATTCCTCATAGGGTACCTTGGTATTTAATATCATAATGGTTGGTTTCCCTGCGGCTTTGCACTCCTCCACGGTCTGTTCTTCTGCTTTTATATATTGCTCGCGGGACAATTCAGAAAAACTACCATCCGTTGTTATGATAATTCCGATGTTGGAATGGTCCCGTATCACTTTGTTGGTTCCTATTTGTGCCGCCTTATGAAAGGGAATTTCTTCCTCAAACCACGGTGTTTTTACCATACGTTCTCTCTCTTCTTCCCGATATCCCACCGCATCTTTTACCACAAATCCCACACAATCAATCAATCGAATTCTTCCTGTAGTGCCGCTTGGCATCTCGATTTTTACTCCCTCTTTTGGAATAAATTTGGGTTCTGTTGTCATGATTGTTTTTCCATCGGAAGATTGTGGGAGTTCATCCCTTGTTCTTTTTTTCTCTGCATCATCCTTGATTTCCGGAATCACCATAAGTTCCATAAAATTTTTTATAAATGTACTTTTCCCGGTACGGACAGGACCTACAATACCAAGATACAATTCTCCTCCGGTTCGTATATTGATATCTTCATATACATTATATTCATTGTCCATAAAAAAACCCCCTTGCTAAACTGTTACAGTATATGCAAGGGGATTTTATATTATAACTAATTATTTGATTTTAATTTTCTTAACAGCTTTCTTTCCTGAAGAAGCCTGAACTGTAATTTTTACAGTTCCTTTCTTAATTCCTTTGACATAGCCATAAGAATCTACGCTGGCAATGGATGAATTACTGCTAAAGAAAGAAAGGGTATCGGTAGATTTGGCTTTTACCAAAGATACCGTTAATTTCTTGGTCTGTTTCCGTTTCATGGAAGAAGGACCTTTTACTTTTACTTTCTTAGCCTTCACCTGTTTTTTCGAAACAACAACCGTAATAGTAGCTTTCTTTCCAGAAGTTGCCTGAATGGTAATCTTAGCGGTTCCTTTTCCTTTTGCTGTAATCATTCCAGTGGATGAAACCTGAGCAACTTTCTTTTTGTTGGACTTATAAGTCAGTGTGTCTGTACTTGTAAGCGGATTCTTTTCTGCCTTAATGCTTAATGTTTGACCCTTTGCCATATACACTTTTTTCACACTTGGCTTGTTAAGGTATATTTTTATACTCTTAGCCGGCTGTTTTACCGTTACTGTACAATAAGCACTACGATTGGTATTTGTCTTTGCCGTAATGGTAGCAGTACCCGGACCAACAGCACGAATGACACCATTGGCGTCCACCGTTGCTACTTTTTGATTATTGGATGAATAAGTATATGTTACCGCTTCATTGGCATTTGCCGGTAAGACAGTTGGGGTCAAAGTATGAGTCTGCCCTACATTCAAAGTCACCTCTTTGGTAATACTAATACCGGTTACGCTGATTTTCTTTGCCACGATAGTAACACTGATACTTGCCGTAACTCCTGACGTCGCTGTCGCCGTCAATATTGCTGTACCAGGTGCATTTGCAGTTAAATCAGCACGGGAACCACTCATCTTAACAGAAACAACACTGGCATTACTTGATGTCCATACCACCGTATCATCCGTATCCGATGGAGTCACAACATAACCCTTCTTAGCGCTAGTCGAAGTGGTTTTACTTATGGAATAGGTTTTACCCTCTTCCAAGGTGATTGAACCATCCAATATTTGAATGGAAGTTGCCGGTGCAAGTACCTT
>JALEKC010000064.1 GCA_022769325.1 Eubacterium sp.
GCTACAATCCCCCACCATTGTTGCATAATTTTAAACTTCTCAATCCTGTGCCATATACAAAGCGCCTACCAACCGGGCACTATCTTCCGTCTCCGAAGCGCTTTCAAATCGCACCGGAACTACCGTATATTCTGTAGTATCTCCCCGCGGAATTATGGCCTTTGCATTTTCCTTTAAAACTTCTGTCGAAATCGAAATCCTTTCGTCATAAAAATCATCTTTTCCCTCATAAGAAAGTGTCCGCTCTGCAATCACCGTATTTCCTATGGAAATTTTGATGGTTTTTCCATTATCTTCTTTGGTAAAATGACATATAAGTAAACCTTCTTGTTTCGGATTTGCAATCATTTGATAGGAGAAATAGCCACCTGCTTTGGCATATCGCGTGCTTCCTCCGCCCTGAATCGTGCCTGCCACCGAATCTTTTTCCTGCATCTGATGAATGGCATCTTTTTCATACTGACCATATCCCGGCTGTGTCGAATCCAAAATGCCGGCATCCAGGCAATTGTTTTCCTTTTTCGCCAAAAGTAAACTTACATCGCTTTCCGAATATTTGCTGTCAAAATACCAGTAAATTCCATATCGCTCATCATTTAACTGATTAAAGGGTACAAATTGCAATCCACCTTTAAATCTATTATCTGCATCAGTTCCATTCAATTGAAAAGACAGTGCCCCGCCGTTTTCATCTTTTACCAGATAGTCATTAATTTTATCGATAAATTCAGCGGTTGATAAATCTGCCTCTATTTTTAAGATTTCATTATCCAATGGTATAGGTGCCTTAGATTCCCCATATTTCACTGTATTGCTCTCGGATTGATTTCCTACCACTTTATACAGAGGAGCTGTCAAATCCACCCCAACCCACGTGGTAGAATCCATCTGTTCTGTTCCCAATTTAGCGGCCAGAACCGTAGGGCCATAACGAAAGGCAAAAACGGAGTCATTATCCGGAAGGCCAAAGGCATCCACTGCCATCGGATATTCTATCGTAATCATATCGCCATCTTTCCAATCTCGCTTCAATACGATATATCCACCCGAACTGACAATTTCCTTTATCACCGTTTTATTTACCGTCACCGTAGCATTTTTATGCATCCAATCCGGTATACGAAGCGCCAGTGCCACAGAAGAAATCGAAACGCCATCTTGGGCATGAAGTGTAAAGGTAGCCCTATCGGATTTTGTCACATCCGACTGCTGTGTAACAACCAGATTTTTTTCCTGCCAGGTCACTTTAGAAGCCACATATTGATTGACAATCAAGGTGTCAAACGTATGGAAATAAATGCTGTCTCCCAATTTTGTAAAATTTTCCATACCGCTTCCGTTACAGCACCAAAACATATTTTGTGCCGGATTTTCTTTTCCAAATGTTTTGTAATAGCCGGTTGCCATAGGGATAAAATAAGCCGTTGCTCCGGAATCCGCTTTCACCGCACTCATGATAGAATTCCGGAGAGTGGTTTCATAATAATCCGCATACTTCTTTTTCCCGGTCAGCTTAAACAACTCTTTTGCCATTTTCAGCATATTATGAGCACAACAGCTTTCGCAATTTGTCTGTGTTCTCGTACCATCCAATTGATACTCTTCACGGAAATGCTCCATTACACTGACACCACCGGTTACATAAGCGTGCCTTGTGACAACAATATCAAAAAATTTCTCCCCGCATTCGAGATACATATCGTCCTCTTCTGTTCTTTCACCCATTTGTTTTAATACCGCATAACGCTTAACAGCGCCCAAAATTTTAGGAATCTGCGTATTTGCATGTTTTCCGTTCAAGCAATTCTTTTCCCTTGCTATGATACTCTGATATAAATCAATTTCATCAAATTGATGCGCTGCTGCCAGATGTTTTTCGTCTCGGGTATAAAAATACAACTCATACAAGCAATCATTCATGCCACCATATTCTATTTCCAACACTTTCGCCTGTACATCCGAATCCCATTTGCTGACACGATTATAAATCCAGTCTCCCAATCTTTTGGCAATGATAAGCGCTTTTTCATTTCCTGTATATTTGTATGTATCCATGAATCCGGAAAGCACTTTATGCATATTGTACCAAGGGACCCAGGTATCTCCGCTTGCTTTCCCCTCCAGGATATCAAACTGCTTTTCCACATTTGTCTTATCTTCAATCTTTGCACCAAATAAAAAACCTGTTCCCAATTTATCCTGACATTTCCCCAATTCTTCTATCAGCGTGTCCAACTTTTCTTTTAATACCTTATCCTGCGTCACTTTTATCGCCTGTGCAACCGCTGTGAGATAATGCCCCACACAGTGACCTCCCAGCAGACTGTCCTCCCATCCTCCATATGGACTGGCATCTTTTGCATCAAGACCAGCCGTCTCGCGAAAACGTGATAAGAGACGGTCATTGTCAAATTTTTCCAAAAATGCAATATCCGAATTTTGTGCAGACAAATAATAGTCGTCTAAAACCTGCACTTCATCTAACTCAAATTGCTCTGTCATTCCAAATCCAGATTCTGCATCCTCGCCAAAAGAAAATTTTACTTTTTTTACATAGTCTCCCATTTTTTGTTTCATATCTTCGATAACCTCCATACATCATAGTACAAATATATTTAAGCTATATATTACACCAAATACGAAAAATGTAAATAAAAAAAGGACCATATTTAGTTTGAAAAGGTAAGATTTTTATTATATACTAGTATTATCAAGAGATACTATCTCCCGATTTCATAAACAATGGAGAAATATTTAACCAAGGAGTTGAGGTGTTTAAAAATGGAAGATATCATGATTTCACTGGCATCGCAAGTTCATTATAAATACAATGGACTCTTTGAGTCTAATTCCCCGAATTGGATTCATATGACGCGAATTCTTGAAGAGTATGAATTGATTGTTGTTACAGAAGGGACCTTGCATATTGCTGATTCCGAAAAAAAATATACGATAAAAAAAGACGAATATTTAATCATGAAACCCGGCTATCAAAGTGGTAGTGCGCCTTCCTTATGTTCTTTCTACTGGCTGCACTTCGAATGTCCGATGACAGGTTTTGAAAACGAACCAATCTTTTCTTTGCCCTGTCAGGGTTCCATTACATCCATGTCACGTATTTCCGCCACCTTTTCTCAACTCAATGATGTCAATTTTACCTATCGGGATGAGCGTACCAATAACATCTATGCCATGAATATTTTACTGGAAATTTATAACCAATGCCAGGAAAATAAATGGATGCCTCATTCTTTTAAAGATTATCTGCTGAAAAACGTCAAAAATTATATAAAATGGAATCAGGCATATCATCTGACGGTAAAAGATTTGGCTGATTATTTTGGCTATCACCCTAAATACTTATCCCGTTTGTTTCATAAAGAAACCGGTATGACACTCAAACAATATCTTGTGAAAGAAACAATGAATTGTGCAAAAGAGGAATTGTATAATACCAACAGAAGCATCCAATCCATCGCCCTAAGCCTTGGGTTTTGTGACAGTCATGCCTTTTCTCATGCCTTTAAATGTCACACCGGTATGACCCCAACGGAATATCGTAACAGCCACCATCCCATCATCCGAAACAGCGACTAATTTCTATCTAAAAGTTCCGGTAGGGTAGTAAATCCAAGTTGATTGTATATCGGGGAATAGCAGCTTCCTTTTCCCGGGGATTTGTACCCCATATAATAAATCAATTGCTTGCTTCCACCAAAGGTCTGAACCACTTCCGAGTCCCCAAAATTATTTTGAATTATATTTACCGGTGCCTGGCTTCCACGGAAATTGAGACAGAGATTACAGTTTTCAAATGCATTTTCCTGCAATGTGATATTTTTCCAGTTAAGCATAAAAATGCCCGTGTCTTTGATGTCCGTAAAAGTGTTATTGCGAAGCACTATATTTTCATGATAGCAATTGACAGACCATTTTCCGCCGGACTTTTTCTGAGAATACTTATGAGTTCCAATCCCACGCTGCAAATTGGAAAACGTACAATTTTCAACGGTCACGTCCACGTCAGGAGTCTTGTCCAGGCTGCTCCAGCTCAAATTTACTCCTCCCGTATTTGGATCCGGGGTATCTATATTAATCGCCTCTTTTGTATAAGGGGACCCGGCGGCCACCCCGGAAAAAGTACAATTTTTTATGGTCAATTTTTTTGTGGCATCCACTTCCAGAAAATGCCCGGTATTCATATGTAAAAAACGAATCCCTGAGATTTCCACATTTTGACAATGTGCTGTAACAATTGCCTTTGCATTCTTCACATATTTCAAATCAATGGTGGCACTCCCTTCCCCTATGATTTTTACATTATGGGAGCCGGCATATTTTTTGCCCTTTCTCTTTGTCTGACTGAGACGATACGGCACCACTTGAAAAATTCCATCTGCCGCCTTAAATCTGGCTTTTCCCACATTCTTCGTCTTTACTATCCGCACCCCATCCTGAAGTCGGATAGTGACATTGGATGGAACATATAAAATATTCGTAATCGAATAGGTTCCTTTTTTCAATGTCAATGTTCCGCCACCATTTTTCTCCAACTGATCCATATAATATCGCAACATGAAATAATGTTTCGTCTGACGATTCAAATCACCACTTTTAGCATAGCGGCCGGAAACTTTTGTACTTGGTGTAACCGTGTAATTCTTCTTCGCTTCT
>JALEKC010000068.1 GCA_022769325.1 Eubacterium sp.
ACGTAATATTTTTATTTGTTTCATTTCATTTTCCTCTTTCTTTTGTCTTTCATAAATCTATTGTAAACTTTTTTTCTCTTGATTACAATATATAATTGAAAGACGTCTTTGAAGAATTGGAAAGGAAACAACTGTGACAAAACAAGAATTTGATCGTTATGTTTATGAACATGGTCCCGACATTCTCCGCTTTTGCAAAATGACCACAGCAAGTGAGGTGGAAGGGGAAGAATTGTATCAGGATACCATGGTTAAATTATTGGAACAACTGAATAAACTGGATTTGAGTCGAAATCTCAAAAGTTATATACTGTCAGTGGCAATCTATTTGTGGAAAAATAAACGGAGAAAATTTGCATGGCGAAAGCGGCTGGCACCCTTTGAAAGTTATGAGGCACATTTGGAAAGTGGCGGTATGCTGCCGGTGTCATCTTCAGAAGAAATTCCGGAGAACCAGGTATTACAGAAGGAAAAGGTGGAAATGGTGCGTAATTTAGTCAGTGAGTTATCGGAAAAGTATCGTACTCCCATTTACCTTTTTTATTCGGCAGACATGAAGATTGCAGAAATCGCGGACTGTCTGAATCTCTCAGAAAATACGGTAAAGAGCAGATTGCGCAGAGCAAAAAATATCCTGAAAAAGAAATTGGAGGTTGCATATTATGAATGAGAAAGAACTGGATCAGATTCTAAAACAGGCCCTCAGACCAGAAGTTTCCCAAGATGAAGTGGAAGTATGGGAGAGGTCCAAAAGAATGGAGAGTGAAGAACCTATGAATAAAAATCAACCAAAATACCGCGTAAGATATCGTGTGGCGAAAACGGCTGTTGCCATAGCCGCGTGTCTGGCATTGATTGTCGGAATCGGATATGGGAAATTACCGATGCGAAAATCGGTTCAAAAGACAAAACAATCTGCCGTTGAAAGCGAAAATACACCAGAGAGTATTCTGAATTCCTTTGTTGTGAAAGTCAGTGCAGCGGAGGTGAAAAGGAAGAATCAGAAAGAGGAGAATTCTTCTCAAGAAAAGTTTGGCGAAAAAGGTTCACCCCAAGATTTACCAACTGTGTATGCAGCCCCATGTTTTGGCAGTGTATGGGATGGTGATGCCAAGAAGAAATACGAAGTTTCTTATTGCATCGATACTCCTATCACCTGTGAAGGCAAGAATATCGAAACCATCACTTATACAATTAATAAAGGCTATTTCCAAATTGAAAGTCGCAAGGATTCAAAATATCTGTTGCGGGGAGAGACCGGAAAGAAAAAGGTCGATGCCGGTTTCCTATCTTCGGTGGAAGGTACGGAAGAAAGGGAAAAATATGTGCGAGAACAATATCGTTCTTTTACGGTGCGTGCCCATGAGAAACCGGAAGAGAAATTTGTTATGAGTATCGTGGATGACAAATGCCGGATATCCGAGGAAGGCTACAATGGAATATTTAACTCAAATTACAAATTAGAGAAACAGTTAAAGGGTTTCAATGAAGCCATTGGGAAAACGGTTATTACCTGTACGGCTACCTACAAAGATGGCTCCACACAGTCTGTGGATGTCAAAGTGGGATTTGAAATTATGACAAATGAGGAAGCTGGGATGGATGAAAAAAAAGCAGATAAAAATGAAAAAGATGTTTTTACAACCTTTGAAGTGGGATGAGTGAAAATGGGGTGGGAGGTGAAAAAATGGGGTGGGTGATGAGAAAATGGAGAGTGTGGTCAGGTACGCCAAGGACACGTGCTTGCAAAATCCGGAATCTGATGGTATGATGGAGTTCAAGAATTTGATTTGATGAGAAAGGAGAAAGGTAGATGTTTGGCCGAAAGAGAATTTTGGAACTGGAACACCTCCTGGAATCGGTGCAAATGAATAGTTCCAACAATTATAAAGATGCAGCAAAAGAAGATTATGAGACATTTTGGAAGCGCTTGGCAGAATTAAAAGAAACCGGGAAAATCAATGAAAAAACCTACCACTATTATGAACATGAAGGAAATAAATGGCAGGCAAAGATGAAAAATTACAATCATCAAAATAATGTGACCGGATTTTAGTGAATCGTACCATTTTATTGTGTAAAAGAAAACGCCTCAGAGTCTGTAAGTGAGTTATGTGGGATACAGACCAAAAGGCGTTTTTTTGCTGTCAAATCTGTAAGGGAGCCGCGAGCTAACTAACTCCCACAAAGCGTAGGGTTGAACTCTGTGGTACGCGGATTCCTGTCATCTTCAAATCGGTATTTCCTTTTAATTGTATGGTAAGATCGACACCTTCTCCGAGCTCCATCCATGGCATACATTTATCGGTGGAAAAATGTGTTGTATTTAAAATTAACGTGCCGTGGAAGCCGTCTTCAAACCAAATTTTCAGATTGGATTGAAAACCGGTGGCGCCAATCAATTCGATCGGATGATTTTTCCCTGCCTGCTGGGCAATGTGAATATCCGTATATTTACCAAGAGCCATCTGCACCAGAGAGATGGATTGAGGTTTATCTACAATATAATCTTTGCGAACCATGGAAGAGGAACGATTCTTGTTATATTCCAGTATTTCAATCTGAATATGTGGATCAATCTGATTTAGTGGTTCCGGATTTGGTCTGGCAGTATAGTAACCTTGAATCAAATCCACACCAAGGCGAATTACTTCTTTGAGTTCTTCTGAAGTTTCGATTCCTTCGGCAAGGGTCAAAATGTTGTTGTCATGGGCAAAATCGATAATATCCTTCACAAAGTGCTGTTTTTGCGGATTGCTTTGAATTTCTTCCATCAGCATACGGTCTATTTTTACATATTTTGGCATATAGCGAAGCAGGTTGTTGACATTGGAATATCCGGAGCCATAATCGTCGATGGCAGTTTCCACCTTGAGTTTAGCATAGGATTGCTTGATGTCAGAGAGGCATTTGCTATCCAATTCTTCCTGTTCCGTCAGTTCTACGACAATTTGTCCACGATGGGCATCCAATTGCTGGTGAAAACGATCCTTATCCAAATCTACCAACTGGGCCCCGGGGATACTATTAATAAATGTCTTTTTGCCCACAAACTTACCGGGATTTTCTTCCATATAATTCAGGACATTGAAAAGCGTGGCTTTTTCCACATCATATAAGCGTCCCATACGTTTGGCACTTGTAAGGATATCGAGGGGCGAAATCTTTTGCTCCGAATCCGCGCGCATCAATGCTTCATAGGAAAAAATCTTTCCTGTGCGGGCATCAACAATTGGCTGAAAATGGTAAATAAACTGGTTGTTGTCCAAAAGTTTAGTAACAAGTTCATCTTGTTCTTTGTCTTTTTGAGATAAGTGGGAAGAACGTTCTTGCTGCTGAATTTCCCGTAATTTTTTTCCGTTTTTTTCGCTAATGGTATCATTGATTAATTGCTCTACAGAGTGGATTTTACCAATCGCTTGTGCTTTATATTCATAGCAAATATGTATTTGGAAAGAATCCTTATTTTCCAGGTTAAAAATGTTGATTTTATTGGACAGTGTCGAGATAAACTCTTCTGCACGGTGTGAATTGTTGTTCCGAATCAGAGAACATACAATAAAATCATCATTTCCGGTGCGGGCACATATTTCATCCGAAAAGGCGGATTCCTGAATTAAGTGGGCCAGAGCTGTGATGGCAACATCGCCTTCTGAACGTCCATAACCGGCGTTGATATCTTTTAATCCACTTAAATCAATGGATGTAATCAAAAGAGTGTCTTCAGCATGAACAGACTCTGTGATTTGCTGTCTGGTCTGAGAAATTAAACCACGATAGTTGTACAAACCAGTGAGTGAATCACGAATCTGAGCCGATTCCATATTTTTCAAAAGCTGTCGCAAAATGTCCTGGCGGTAGAAGGATTCCATGCCCTGCATGATATTGTGTAGCCATAAACAGTAACTCTCATTATAAACACAAGGTTTATCTCCATAACTGATGACGGCATAGCCAAAACATTGGTCATCAAAATGAAGAGGTGTGAAAATATAAGCGCAAGGTTTGTCACGGTCTTCATGAATTTCCGGAAGAAGCAGCTTTGACTCAAAAGATTTGGTAAAATCAATCTGGTTTTCCATCATACAATTTTGATTGCAGTGGAGAATCGGATAAACCCGGTCAGTGTAGCCGGTACGAATGGCTCCATCTCCAATCATTTTTGACGCATGATTCCAATTTTCATTGAGACAAATGTGAAAACTATCAAAATTTGGAATCTGATAAGTATATTGAAAAACAATATTAAAAAAGTCCTGATAGGTATGCTGAGACAACAAATCTTCCATAAGATGATTGAAGCAGGAGTAATAACTTTCGGAAGAAAGTGGGGTTTCCCATTGTCTACGCAGTGGTGAAAGGAGGCTAAGATTCTCTGTCGAACAACCACAACTGCCGCCGATCCACAATTCGGGTTCTGAGGTGTACTCAGGAAGTGGCTGGTGGTGGATGGCTGCATCCATCCATCTGGCACTGTATTTTCCACAGGATTTTGCCGGAATCTCAGCAGAAGTAAGAGGAACCGGACTATATCTGCCTTCGGCTTTGGAATCATAACCGATGACGGCGATATCATCTGGAACATGGATGCCATGTTCTGCCAGAGCAGAACAAACCCCGATTGCCATACAGTCATTGGCACAAGCAATGGCTTCAGGTAATGTTTCACGCTCCATAAGCATTTGTTCCACCATCTGGTTTCCACTGGTATACCAATAATCTCCATGATAAATATTTTCATCGCAAACAGGAAGTCCGTGGGCTTCCATGCTGTCTTTATATCCTTGCAAACGTTGAATGGAATGAATGTGATTTTCTTTGCCATTCAAAAAGACAATATCTTTATAATGATGCACATCAATCAAATGATCAATCAAACGATGAATCGGTGTGCGGTGGTCATTCATAATAGAAGGGAAATAAGGACTGGTTTGATCTATCACTAAAACTGGTCCGTCAAAATGTTCATGAATTCTTTTTTGGAGAGAATCCGCAAGCCCTGTGGTCTGTAACGTATCCAAAAGAATCACAATACCGTCCAAAAGATCATAATTGACAAGGTTAAATATATTGGATTCGCCAATCTCACGAAGATTGGTTTGCTGATATTTTATATACATAGAAAAAATCAAAACATCAAAATTAGAGGCAAATGCTTCCTGCAAAAAACCCTGCATAAAATGATTTTGAGTTGTTTCATCAGCCTGCGCCAATAAGACGCCAATCTTTTTCCTTCTCATAATACTCTCTCCAAAATAATGTTAACAAGTAAAATACCTCAATATTATTATAAACGTTTTGAGATTTTTTTTCAATCCTAAACTCATAAAGAAACGGTAAAGAAATTCTTTCCAAATTATGATAATTGAGTAGGAGGGAATCTGCTTAATTTTGCACACGCCAAGTACCATTTTGTTCAAGCGCTTATCGGAGTTGTGCGAAAAAACCCGGGAATCTGTCTGTAGAACAAATTCCCGGGTTGATGATACAAGTATTTACGTTAGATAAAAAATAAACAAATTAACCATT
>JALEKC010000077.1 GCA_022769325.1 Eubacterium sp.
CTGGCTTAGTAAAACCATTACCGATGCTACTTGCGATGCGGTAGGAGAGCGAGAGGATACCTGTCAGAGCTGTGGCGAGACAAAACGGGAAGTCATAGCGGCAAAAGGACATCAATGGGAAGTAAACGGCGAGATAAAGACGGAGCCCACTTGTACTAAAGCCGGGGAGATGGAATATACCTGTAGTGTCTGTCAAAAAACCAAAATAGAGCCGATACCTGCCAATGGACATTCCTGGGATCTTGGAGAGATTACCAAAAGTCCTACTTGTACTGCGACGGGAGTAAGAACCTATCACTGCGTCATTGAAGGATGTACGGGAACCAAGAGAGAGACCCTGGATGCTACCGGACATACCTGGACCTATGGAGAGATTGTGACACAGCCGGGATGCACCACCAAGGGAATGCGATTGTGTACCTGTCTTACCTGTGGAGCAACCAATTCCGTTACACTGGATGCCCTGGGGCATAGCTGGGATGCCGGTACGGTAACCACTCAACCTACTTGTACGGAAGCGGGAGAAACAGTATTTACCTGTCAGACCTGTGGGGGTACGAAAAAGCAAAGGATGGCTCCTCTGGGGCACCAATTGGGAAATTATGTGACAGACAAGGCACCAACCTGCGAAGAAGTTGGAAAGGAATCCAAGCATTGCCAGCGGACAGGATGCACTTATCAGACCGATGTCCGAACCATAAAAGCCTTGGGACATGACTGGGATGCGGGTGTCATTACCAGTCAGCCGGATTGCTATAATACAGGACTCCAGACCCATACTTGTAAAAGAACCGGATGTACTAAGACGAAGAGAGTGGCGATACCGAAACTGACCCATAGTTTTCAACAGGTGATTCTTCGTCAGCCAACCTGTACGCAAAATGGTAAAAAATGTGAACAATGTACAAAGTGCAAGGCTACCAAAAACGAAGTGATGATTCCGGCAACGGGGCATCAGTGGAAAAAGATTACCAGTGATACGGTGGAGGCTACTTGCACCAAAGAGGGGTCCGAACATTATCAATGCATCAATACGGTAACCAATGACGGAAAAACTACAACTTGTGGTGTGGATAAAATTGAAATTATAGACGCAAAAGGGCATTCTTACAGCAGTACTTATACCATAGATAAGAAACCGGGATGTGTGACAAAAGGAATTCAGTCCAAACATTGTACCAATACATACAAAGATGCCGGAGGCAATGTAATTGCCTGTACCAGTACGACATCTGAAAAAGACATTGCACCAACAGGACATAAATTTAGTGCATGGGCCCAGCAATTGGCACCAAGCCATGGAATTGCCGGCTTGGAGACGCGAACATGTTCCACCTGTAATACGGTTCAAAGTCGAGCTATTAAGAGTGGACATACTTACGATGCCCAAGGAAAATGTAATTCCTGCGGAAAGAGTTTTACTCTTACCAAGTCCACATGTGATGACTGGGAATATACCTTGGATGATACCACGGGAACCATTCTTTTGAAAAAGTATGTGGGAACCACTGCTGCTATAAAAATTCCGGCGAAAATGAATGTGACGGTGGATGGAAAGACCGTATCTTATACGGTTAAATTTGCAGGGCATTATGAAGACCGTGTTAAGACGGGAGTATTTGCTTCCAACAAGAAAGTACAGATTGTGGCAGTTAGTTTGGAAGAGGGAATACAAATTGACAATATGGATTATATGTTTGATGGCTGTGAGGCACTGGAAGCAGTTTTAAATATTCCGACTACCGTAACGAGTATGGAAGGAACTTTTAAAAACTGCATCTGCCTTTCTTCGGTAGCCACACTTCCGTCAGGCATAGAGAGCCTTCCGAATACCTTTGAAGGATGCGAGAAATTGGAAACAGCTCCAATGATACCGGCTACGGTTACCAACCTTTATTCAACCTTTAAAAAATGCAGTAGCCTGGCAGAGACGCCGGCCCTTCCGGCAAAAGTTACCAATTTGGACTGGACATTTAGTGGATGCGAAGCGTTGGCAACACCTCCGGTTATTCCCGATACCGTGGATTCCATGACCAATACCTTTGAGGGATGTAAAGGAATATTGGAAATTCCATCCAATATTCCTCAAGGAGTGAAAAAATTAACCATGACATTTTACGATTGTGATGGACTGGAGACAGTGCCAAAACTTCCGGATACCATTGAAGAGATGGAATATACGTTTAAAAATTGTGACAATCTCAGTTATGTAGCCGGAATGCCGAAAGAATTGCAAAGAAGTATAGATGTATTTGTGGGATGCCCTAACTATGAATGAAAAAGAAACCGTCCGGGACAACAGATAAAACTGTTGTCCCGGACGGTTTCTTTTTGGTTACAACCACATTGTAATTCTAAACTTTTACATATTATATATAAAAATTAGTCATTAAATTCGATTATAACTTTGTTACGTTTGCTGCCTGTGGACCTTTTTCTCCATTTACAACTTCAAATTCGACTTCGTCGCCTTCGTCTAATACTTTGAAACCGTCCATCTGTAAAGCAGAAAAGTGAACAAATACGTCTTTTCCCTCTTCATCAGAAATGAAACCAAATCCTTTTTTAGCATTAAACCATTTAACTGTACCTTTCATGTTTTTTGCCTCCTAAAACTATAAATAATTGATACTCCCTTACCTTAACACATCTGGATATAAAAGTCAAAGAAAAGTTCAAAGAAAATAAATTTGAATAATATTTGAAATCTGAGTGAAAATGTAGTATCATATATGTAACTGTGTATTTGTCATACAAATGGCAGTTGCAGGAAGAAAAAGAAAAGAAGATATGTCACATCCGGTGACAGGAAATGAGGTTTAAAATGAGCGACAAGTTACGTGTAGGTATCCTTGGTGGTACAGGAATGGTAGGACAGAGATTTATCTCACTTTTGGAAAATCATCCGTGGTTTGAAGTAGTAGTGATTGCAGCAAGTCCAAGAAGTGCAGGGAAGACATACGAAGAAGCTGTTGGCGGACGTTGGAAAATGCAGACTCCTATGCCGGAAGCAGTGAAAAAAATTGTCGTGAAAAATGTAAATGAAGTGGAAGAAGTCAGCAAAGGTGTTGATTTTGTATTTAGTGCAGTAGATATGACAAAAGAGGAAATCAAAAAAATAGAGGAAGCTTATGCTAAGACAGAGACTCCGGTTGTATCCAACAATAGTGCCCACCGATGGACACCGGATGTTCCTATGATTGTACCGGAAATCAATCCGGAGCATTTGGAAGTAATCGAGAGCCAGAAAAAACGTCTTGGCACCACAAGAGGTTTTGTATGTGTAAAACCAAATTGTTCCATTCAGAGTTATGCACCGGCACTTACTGCCTGGAGAAAATTTGAGCCAACGGTTGTAGTGGCTACGACGTATCAGGCAATTTCCGGTGCTGGCAAGACATTCAAAGACTGGCCGGAGATGGAGCACAATATCATTCCTTACATTGGTGGAGAAGAAGAAAAGAGTGAGCAGGAACCACTTCGCCTTTGGGGAAAAGTAGTGGATGGAAAAATCGAAAAAGCAGAAGCTCCGTTGATTACCAGCCAATGTATCCGTGTTCCGGTTTTGGATGGACATACAGCGGCAGCATTTGTGAATTTCAAACAGAAACCAACCAAAGAAGAGTTGATTCAGGCATTGGTTGAATTTAAGGGAGCACCTCAGGAATTAAAACTTCCAAGTGCCCCAAAACAGTTTATTCAATATTTAGAAGAAGACAATCGTCCGCAGGTGGCCTTGGATGTTAATTATGAAAATGGATTTGGTGTGAGCATCGGACGTTTGAGAGAAGATTCCTATTTTGACTGGAAATTCGTTGGACTGTCTCATAATACCGTACGTGGGGCAGCAGGCGGTGCTATTTTGATGGCAGAGCTTTTGAAAGCCAAAGGATATATCACAGCAAAATAAGTGGAGTTTCAAAAGGATAAGGAGGTTTGACATGAATAAATATCGTATTCTTGTAAAAGGTATCGTGCAATATCAGGGGCGATATCTTGTAGTGGAAAAATGGTATGACGATCGCATTTTTGATCCCTACCAATGGGAATTTATTGATGGCGCCATTGAATTTTCAGAAACACCGGAAAAAGCAGTACAGCGCGTGGTAGAAGAAAAGACGGGAATTACGGTCCTTGTGGACAAACCTCTTTACACCTGGGGCTTTACGGTTGGTGAGGTTTGTAGTGTGGGAATTGCCTTTGAATGTACGTCACAGACCGATGAAGTGATTTTAGCAGAGGATCTCAATGACTACAAGTGGGTGACCAAAGAAGAACTTCCGGAAGTGATTACCAATCAGGCAGTGTTAAAAGATATCGAAAAAGCAGGATTGACCAATCAATTTTCGTTGGATGATTTTGGAAAGGTGGATTTGTTTATTGAACCTATGGATTAAAAACGGACATATTGTGGATCCGGCTACCGGAAGAGATGAAGTCGGAGATTTATATGTTGTAAATGGAAAAATAGCCAAAGAGCTGACCGGAGAGTATGAAACCATCGATGCCACCGGAAAATATGTGATGCCGGGTTTCGTGGATTTACATGTTCATTTGCGGGAGCCGGGATTTGAATACAAAGAAACCATTCGCACCGGAACGATGGCGGCGGCCCGTGGTGGTTTTACCGGGGTGTGTCCTATGCCAAACACCAAACCGGCTACGGATTCTCCGGAAAGAATACAAAAAATACTGGAGATTGCCAAAAAAGACAGCCCTATTCATGTTTATCCGGTGGGTGCTATCACCATTGGACAAGCCGGAGAGACACTGACGGATATTGAGGGAATGGTAAAAGCCGGTGCCAAAGCCATCAGTGAAGATGGAAAAAGTGTGATGAATGCGGCACTTTATGAAAAGGCCATGAAAGAAGCAGCACGTCTTGGTATCCCGGTGATGGCACATTGTGAGGATAAAAATCTGGTAGGAAAAGGTGCCATGAATGCCGGAAAAGTGGCAGAGCGTCTTGGAATACCGGGAATCACCAATGCAGTGGAAGATGTGATTGTGGCAAGAGATATTTTGTTGGCAAAAGAAACGGGAGCTAAGTTGCATCTGTGTCATTGTTCCACGGCCGACAGCGCCAAAATGATAGAGGAAGCCAGAAAAGACGGCGTCAATGTAAGTGGAGAAGTGTGCCCTCATCATTTCACTTTGACCGAAGAGGACATTGTGGAAGACGATGCCAATTTTAAGATGAATCCACCTCTTCGTAAGAAATCGGATGTGGAAATGTTGAAAGAGGGACTTAGAAAAGGAATTTTTGAAGCCATTTCTACCGACCATGCACCACATGGGGAAGAAGAAAAGAAGAAGTCCATCGCGGAAGCCCCCTTTGGTATCGTTGGCTCGGAAACGGCCTTTGCCCTTGCTGTCACAGAGTTGGTAAAAAAGGGAATTCTTACCATGTCGGAACTGGTACAGAAAATGAGTGTCAATCCCTGCCACATACTGGGCGTGGAAGGAGGTTCCCTGGCCGAAGGAAAGCCGGCAGATATAACCATTGCAGATATCGATAAAGAATATCTCATTGAAAAAGATGCTTTTGTTTCCAAAGGGAAAAATACACCTTTTGATGGGAAAAAGGTAGTTGGAAAAGTGGAATATACTATCGTAGAAGGAAACGTGGTATATCCCTTTAAATAAAGAACAAGAAGGAGGAGAGAGACTGATGATTAACCAGTTGGTTGAGAAAATCAAAAAGTTGGAAGCACCGATTGTGGTTGGTTTGGATCCAATGTGGGATTACATTCCCAAACATATCCAGGACAAGGCTGTGGCTGAGATGGGTGAAACATTAGAAGCGGCGGCAGAAGCAGTGTGGCAGTACAATAAAGGTATTGTGGATGCCATTTGCGATATTGTTCCCGCAGTAAAACCTCAAATTGCGATGTATGAACAGTTTGGAATTCCGGGGTTGGCTGCTTTCAAAAAGACCGTGGACTATTGCAAGGAAAAAGGACTTGTGGTTATCGGCGATGTCAAACGTGGAGATATTGGTTCTACATCCGCAGCTTATGCAACGGGTCATATCGGAAAAGTCCAGATTGGAAATACCAAAATTGCACCATTGGATGAAGATTTTATTACTGTCAATCCTTATCTTGGAACCGATGGTATCAAACCATTTGTGGATGTATGCAAGGAAGAGAAAAAGGGACTTTTTATTTTGGTAAAAACGTCCAATCCATCCAGTGGAGAATTTCAGGATCAGAAAGTAGATGGTAAGCCATTGTACGAGCTGGTTGGAGAGTATGTTGACCGCTGGGGAGCAGAGTGTATGGGAAAAGACTATAGTTACATTGGAGCAGTGGTTGGTGCCACCTATCCGGAGATGGGAAAAGTGCTTCGGAAAGTGATGCCAAAATCCTATATCCTAGTGCCTGGATATGGCGCCCAGGGAGGGACTGCAAAAGATTTGGCCCCTTATTTCAACGAAGATGGATTGGGCGCAATTGTCAATTCATCTCGTGGAATTATTGCTGCCTATAAGCAGCCGGCTTATGCATCTTTTGGGGAAGAAGGTTATGCAGAAGCCTCAAGAGCGGCAGCCTTAGCAATGAAAGAGGACCTGGCAACCATTTTTTAAAGAAAAGGAGAACAAAGATGAAAAAGATTAGTAAACTTATGGCACTGGTAATGTGCATGACAATGGTAGTATGTAGTTTGGCAGGATGCGGAAAAAGCGAAGAGGAAATCATCAAAAATTCCGTTTCCAAGATAAATAATGCAAAATGCTTTGATATGGATGCTTCCATGACTGGAAAAATGACCGTTACAGCAGCGGGACAGTCTCAGGATGTGGATATGGATATGAAAATGTCTACCACTTCTTTCCAGAACCCGATGAAAGCAAAGACAACAACCATTGTGACATCCGCTGGTGTGTCAACCACAACAGAATCCTATGTTCAACAGGAAGATAAAGACCTTGTGGTATATACCAAAGCTGGTGATACATGGACCAAAGGAAAGATGGAAAATGTGACAGATATTATGCAGGCTTCCGGAGATATGTCCAAACAGCTTTCTGAGGACAGCAGCAAATATACCAAAAAAGAAGATCAGACGGAAAATGATAAAACTTATCTTGTATATGATTATACAGTAAGTTTGAAAGAAACCAAGGATATGATGGAAGATATGTTTTCCTCTATGACAGGCGGTCTTGGAAGTATGCTTCAGGAAGAAGAGATGAAGGACTTGATGAATACCATCCTTGACAATATGGGTGACATCACCATGACCATCTGGTTTGACAGCGAGGATGAAAGTATCTACAAAATTACGTATTCCATGACTGATATGATGAACAAAATTTTGGATGCGGTTATGAAAAAACTTACGGAAAGTGCGAAAAAGGATTCCAAAGATGATTCCGAAGTGGATTTGGCAGCAGCATTAGCAGATGCTAAAATCAGTGTAAAAGATTTGAATATGACATGTACCTATAAAAATCTGGATTCCGCAGCTGATTTTGAAATTCCGAAAGAAGCTTTGGAAGCAAAAGAAGAGTAAAGAAACGTAAGAAAGTGCAAAAAGAATAAAGAGAGGTTTTGACTTATGAGTAAGATAAAATGTCTCTGCAATGTCCGGGAGTCAGTTATGCTGGCTCCCGGGGTGTTTAGTCTGTGGTTAGATGCCCCTGAGATTGCAGAATACGCTGTGCCGGGTCAATTTGTATCCATCTTCTGTAACAGTGATGCCCGATTGCTGCCCCGCCCAATCAGTATATGCGAAATAGATTCCAAGGAGGGAACCATGCATTTTGTATATCGTGTCGTAGGAGAAGGAACGGAAGAATTTTCGAAACTTCAAACCGGGGACAAGATAGAAGTCATGGGACCTTTGGGAAATGGATTTCCGATTCCGGAGAAAAAAGCTATCTTGATTGGTGG
>JALEKC010000088.1 GCA_022769325.1 Eubacterium sp.
AGTTTTAAAAAAATAGCATCTCCTTCCCATGTGGGAAGGCCCAAAACCGTTTCTTTGTCCACCCATTCCAGTTCCCCCTCATTACAGGGGCAAATTGTTCCCTCAAATTCACTTGCCGTAAACAAGCACATCATCTCCGGCGGAATCTGGTCACACACAAATGTTATCAGCCCCCGAAACCGGTACTTTGTCAGGGTAAGCCCCGTCTCCTCCTTCACTTCCCGCAGCAAGCAATCCTCCGGACCTTCTGTCCCCTCTGCATGACCACCCACGCCAATCCATTTATTTTTATTGATATCTTTTTCCTTTTTTGTCCGATGGAGCATCAGATATTTTCCATCTTTCTCAATATAACATAAGGTTGTTAGGCTTCTTCGATTGTCATGCTTTTGCCCTTTTTGCTTAATTATTTTTATCAAGTCCAGATCCGCCGGAAGCCATTCTACCGTATCTAATTCATCTTTTGTCAACCATTTAGCTGCCGTATGTTCCTTAAGGGCAAGATTACTCGAAACCATAGTACACCAAAAACATTGCATGGACAAGTGAAATTGGGGATAATCATATTCAATGACATCCAGTAATTGGCCAACATTTATCTCTGCTTCTAATTCCTCCGCAATTTCTCGCTTTAAAGCCTCCTCCGGAGTTTCCCCAGGTTCTATTTTCCCACCTGGAAATTCCCATCCTCCTTTAAACTCACCGTATCCACGTTGGGTAGCAAGAATTTTTGTAACTCCCGCCTCATCGCTAGTATGAATTATTGCTGCAACCACATTAACTGTCTTCATTTTTCTTTCTCACTTTCAAACACTTTTTAAGATTCATAATTTATCAATTTACAAAATACTGATAAATGTCCTCCCGTACACTTTGTTCCATTTTAAGTTGGAAATTCATTATTGGCAATGCTTTCCCATCGTCATTATATATTTCTGTTTGTTTCCATGCAATAGGATGGACCTGTCCCATATAATAAAAATCAGTTCCCTCGCCATCACTCTTTTTTACAAAGAGAAGAATTTTTAGCCCATTTTCGGAGGCCTCCATTATTTTCTTTGATTCCGTGCTATTAATTGAAACACGGCTTCTTGTCATCCAGCTAAATACTTGATTGTTCAAAAATACATCTTCGTATTTCGTGCTATTTGAAATATCCTCTTTTTTCTCATATGTTACAAAAATTGGGCACGTATTATATTTAATTTTGTATCCATACACCGTGGAACTTTCATCTTGTTCCCAATTTAATATGCGACAAACATCTTTACGTGAATACTTTTGATATAATGCCAACCCCATCGCATCTTGTGTTGGCTCATATATATCTATATATCTTCTGATACCAAGTTCTATCAAATCCTTTAATTGAGCGATAAATTCCGATTGTTTTATATGCAAATAATAAGAAAACATACGCGAAAATATTTTGTCTTTTTCTGCCGTAACAATATCTAATTCTGCATATTTTTTCTTTTCATTTTGTGTATTCATAAATTTGCCTTCAAGAACATTTAGTGCAGATTGATAGGACGCTTCTGACATATCTAGTTGAAACTCAACGCGTAACGTCTGCTCTATTTCCTTTTTGCTAATACGTCCGCAATCAATCAACTGTCGTAATATTAATAATTCATAAATTCGTTTTCCATTTGCAAGATTTTGTGAAATAAATTCCAAAGTCATATTTTCTTTTTCACTAAACTTGTCTTCATATTCTTTGTCAGCCATTTTTAAAAAATTAGGATAGGAGCCAGCATAAGAAATAAATAGCAATGGATCCACTTCTCCTTGATTATAAAAATCAACGACACTTGGAATTTTTCCCAGACGATCTTTCAAAATATTATACTTTTCTATCAACATTTTCTTTGGTGTACTCAATTTATCAATTGCTTCATAAATTTTTTTCTTACTGATTTCATCAAAATGAATGCTGGAACTACCTGGAATTACGCGCGACCCTTCCATCACATAACGGCGAATGGTATCTTTATTATAGCTTCTATCTCCAGACAAAGCAATTGGGATCATAAAATTGTTTTTGTAATTCCCAATGAAATCAAGAACTACCACATACTCCTTACTTTCCGCCTTTCGAAGTCCGCGTCCCAACTGTTGAATAAATACAATAGGAGATGTTGTTGGGCGGAGCATAATTACTTGATTTATCTCTGGTACATCTGTTCCTTCTGAAAAAATATCAACACTTATGATATAATCCAGTGGCTGCATTTCTTCCGTGGCATCTTCTTCCTCCATGGTAAGTCGTAAAACAGCATCAGACCTTACTATTTCCGAGTCAGCTCCACTCAATGCCATTGTTCGAAGCCCTCGTTGGTTAAATTTAGCAGACAGTTCTTTTGCTTCCTCTATTCGACTACAGAAAATCAATCCTTTTACTCTTGTTCCACTATACCCATAATACCTGGCCTGTTCTAACACATATTCAACTCTCTTATCTGAAACTAAATATCGAAAATTAGTCAAATCTTCTTTATGGCTTCCTTTCCTCTTGGAAAAAGAAGCCATGTCATCGGTAATTACTTCCAAATCTGTGATTCCAAAATAATGAAAAGGACAAAGCAAATCTTCTTCCATTGCCTGTTGTAAGCGAATTTCATAAGCTATATTATGATTAAAAATTTGATAAATATTTCTCCCTTCCAAATTGTCATCCCGTTTATCCGGAGTTGCTGTCATTCCTATTGACAATCTAGGGGAAAAATATTCCATTACCCTCTTGTAGCTTTTTGCACTTGCATGATGGGCTTCATCATAAATAACTGCATCAAAATAGTTCGGTGAAAACTTCTCTAAATTTTCATCTTTGCATAACGTTTGAATGGTTGCAAAAATATAATCTTTGTCCGTTTCCATCTTTCCAAGTGCCCCTGACACCATTCCCATAGTGACAGTATTGCCAAAAACTCTTCGATAAGATTGCAGCGCTTGCTTTGCGATTTGATTTCGATGCACCAAAAATAATACTTTTTTAAATCCCAATTCTCGCATGGCAAAAGCAGATGCATAAGTTTTTCCAGTACCCGTCGCAGATAGAAGCAATGCTCTTTTCTCTCCTCTGTCCAACATCTGACGCAAATTATTTATAAATGCCAGCTGCATGGAATTTGGCTTTAATCGATATGCCTCCAATGAAGGTATATTTTCTTTTTTAACAATCTCCCTTTGTCTACGAATAATTTCATAATTCAACCGATATGTCTCGATAAAATCATCATATTTTATCGCATTATCTGACTCCCAGAAATCTTGAAATTCCTTTACAATTTCTTGCGTATATTCCCCTTTCTCAGTGGACACTATTTTTGTATTCCACTCTTTGTTTTTCGTCAATGCACTCAATGTCAAATTAGAACTTCCTACAATAATTCTATAGATTTCTTCTTTCTGAAATATATATCCCTTTGTATGAAATCCTTCTCCGGTTTGTTCTGTATGATACATTTTTACTTCAATATTGTGTAACGATGCCAATTTCTCAAGTGCCTGTGGCTCGCTAAAATTCAAATAATTTGTAGTTAATATTTTCCCTGGTATATTTCGCTTTTCCAGTTCACGAAAAGTCTGCAATAATGGTGTAATTCCACTCATCGTAATAAAGGCAACACTGATAAAAAACCGATCACATGCCAACAATTCATCTTCAATGGCAGAAAGAACCTTTGCCCCTTCCTGATAATTATTGGATAGAAATTGAGGCTTATATGCTAAATTACTAGATACGTCTCTATCCACAAACGCCTTTCTCAATCCCTCTTCCAAATATTGTATCTTCTCATTTTCTCTCATCAGTTCTTCCCCCTCCTAGCCTATCTCTCCCCTTACATCCATCAACGCCTTCCCCAGCAAGTTCTGCCCCGGCCACTGAGAAGGTTCCATATTCCCCGCCGTTTCGGCATCCAGACGAATTCCCCATATACCGTCATAAGGACTCGCCTCCGCCAAGATTCTGCTGCCTGTTGCCAGAAGTCCCTTTTTCAAATCAGGATTTTGCTCAAATTTGGCGCGCAAACCAATTTTAATCAGGTCGTATTTGGCCGCATTCCACCGCTTTTCATCAAACGGCTGAACTTTTCTGCCGATGTCCTTACACTCCTTGGGTTCCGTCGCCCGCAAAATCTCTGTATAATGCCTGGCATCGTGGAAAAGTTTCGCCTTCTGTGCCATCATATATTGTTCCATATGAAGATATTCAAAATCATCTACCACAAACTTCCTTGGGTACCAATTGCTCAAAAACCCATTTTTCTCGGAATCTTTCCAGAAAAATACATATTTTTGTGCGGCATTGGTTTGCGCCGCTTTCTTGTCTCCATAGTAATCTGAAAAATTGCGACTAAATTCAATGAAATTGTAAGGATCTGTAAATGGACTGAGAACGGCAAAATGAATCCCGTAAAAATAATTTTCCGCTTTTTTTCCGGCATAGTCAAACTCTTTCAGGGCACGACAAAACATATCCGACACAATTCGGGCATCATTTCCAAAGGCTCCACAGCCAAACGCCCCGAGAACCAATGTCTCATAGCCCTCATAAGCCGCCACTTTCAACATGGCACAAATGCGGTGATACATCAACTCAAGATAATCCTTTTCCCTCAGTTCCTGCTTCCCTTGGCGCAACATAGGTGCCGCACAAGTCAGCACAGACACAATGACACTCTCCGGCAGAAAATCACCCATTTCATCTTTAATAATCTCCACTTTGGGTGTAATCATCATGGCATCCGAACCCATGTAGGTGTGAAGGGATTTATTATATTCATAATATTTTTTTGCCGCATGACTTTCCAGAGAGAGAAGCAACGAACTCTTCCGGCACAAATCCTCTTCCTGAGCCTTTGCCCCTCTTCGCACACCGCCTCCCGGATGCACCGGATTGGCAAGATTCAAGACCAAAACTTTTTCTGCTCCCACCTTTCTTGCCAAAGAAAAAGAATCCATATTCGCACATTCCACCTGCATTTTTACGTCATTGTGAAAATATTTGGTTTCCTTTGCCCTGCAAATCTTCTCCACCTCATCCGGAAGAAATACTTGAATTCTCCTCTGCTCCTCCTGTGAAAGTTTTACATTTATCATTTCCTCTTGAAATTCATAGCATCCCTGCTGAAAAACCCCCAGCGTATCATAAAGCATTTCAATATTGTCTATTCGCATAGCCCTCTCCCCTTTGACTCAAATATTATACTTATTATTATAGTCAAAAATAGTTCTATTTTCAATACTTTATGCACGCTGGGGAATCGATTATTTTTCCATTTTCACTACCAACAGTTGGGATACCGCCTGCCACTGCCATTTGTCAGGCGTGGATAATTTCCCACTATTTTGCAAATCGTTTATGGTATACAATACCAACCATGGGTCACATCCAAACATCTGTTGCAAATAAAACTGTTGTTGTGGTCGCACCTGTTTTGGCACTTGCTGCAAAATCTCCTGCTTATAGGCAGCGATTTCCCCTTCAAACTGCTGCATCACCTCCTCCTTTATTCCATTTACCGTCGCCAACAACTCATCCCGCAATTCTCCCTCATACAAAATAGGAAGATTGCATACAAAGGATTGCCCTTCCTTTCGAATATAATTTTTTTGGCAGAGAAATGCATAATCTTCCGAAGGTAGTTTTTCTCCTTTGCAGAATCGGTACAACATGGCAAGGTCCTGCCAAATGTTGGGGCCTCCATAATGTTCCGTCACCCGTTTTGCACTCCATTTTCCATCCACCAGCCAAAGACAAATGGAATCTCCTTCCTCAAACTGCCGCTCATTCCAACATGGTCCCACAAATGAAGTCATCCCCCGTTCTTCCAAGTATCGATCCGCAAACGGTGTTTTAATGGTTGCCTGAATCAGATTTCTGCCACCGTCAGGACGCAGCGCCGCCACTTCTTCAAAAGTCAGCCCCTTCTTTTGCTCCTCCTTTTCCGGAGTGGTTCTTTCCTGCCATGCCATAAGATACGGAATTATGGCCCACATAACCATATTTTTGTCTTTGTTTCCTCCGATTTCCGGACGCTCCCACAATTTCATTTTTTCGAGATACTCCCATGTTTTTGTGGCAATTCTTTCCGATATTTTTTCATACAATTCCTGTTTTTTCAAGAGTTGTTCTTCTTTCGGTTCTTCAATCAAAATATTCGCTAGATATTTTTTCCCCTGTCGACATACCAGCTGCATTTCTTCCAAATACTCCAGCTCGCTTTCAACATATACCGGTGAAACTGCCAGAATATCCGCCAACTCATTTACCGTATGGGCCTCATGATAAGATGCATATACGATATTTTGCGACAGGGTACTGCGAAACATATTGCTGGCTGCCCCCTGCTCTCCCGTACTCCCGCTCATTCCAATGCGACTAAAATAAACGGGAGCAAAATTCAAAGTTTTCTGTTCTCTCATAATCTCCATTCCTTTCCGAAGCTCTTGTTTTGCTGCATTTAGATGCCATTTTACAGTTCCAAGAGGGAGGTGAAGATTTTCTGCAATTTCACTTTGACGCCGCCCTTCAAAATAGTATTGTACCAAAACATTTCGCTGCATTTTGGACAGATATGCTATTTCTTTCCTCAGACGCTGCACATTTTCATCTTTTACCAGGCGTTCCAATATCCCATCTTGCATATCCGCCCTGTCATTTTGCATCTGTGGCTCCATCATCCCAATTTCACGGCTCTTTCGCCGATAATAGTTGGCCAGACAATGTTTTGCCACCACCCACATATAATGTTCCGGCTCCCGTATCTCTTTCAGACAGAGAGATTCGTACAAATTCAGACAAATCTCCTGTGTCACATCCTGCTGGTCCTCCTGATTTGACACACGCTTACATACAAAAGAAAAAATAAGACTTAGATTTTCTTCTATAAATTTTCCTGCTTTTTTCTCCACACTCTCCTCCATTCCCGAGTCTTGACTCCATTTTTCTTTTTGAATCGATTCACTTATATAGACACCGGGCTCGCAGAAAGGTTGGAAAATTTTTTACTCTTTTTCCCGAATCATTTTAAACATTTGCACCCGATTACGAATTCCCAATTTTCGATATATATTTAAAATGTGCTTTTTTAACGTATTGACACTTATTACCAGCTTCTCACAAATTTCATCATTTGTAAAGCCCCCAAGAAGCATTCGCAAAATCGTCTCTTCCCGTTTCGTCAGACCATACTCCTGCACTGCTGCCGTAATTGTCATTTTCCCTCCATCTTCTCCCTTTTCCATCCGGGATTTCTCCAGCCGATAGGCCATATGTTCCTTCAACATATCAACGATGGAAATGTCATCATAATGAAAATCATCCTTCCCGATGGTACGATAAAATGTGACCATGCCAAGGAAATGACCATCTTTACAAATCACCATTTGAAGCGAATATTGCCAATTATTCTTTTGGTATACTTCCTGGTATAATTTATTCCTCGCCCAATCTTCTTTTGGAATCATGTCTGTCAAACGATAAACCAGACTTTTCCCTCCCTCAATAATCCGATGACAATACGCAAGTTCCTTGTAGGGGACCTTTTTTCTAGCCTCACAATTGTAACTCACCGGCATCGACAGACCCTCTTTCGCCGTCGCACCAGCCAAATAGAAATCTGCGCTGTCAAAATCCAGAATCAACCGCAATTGCTCCAAAAATTCCCGACGCATTTCATCCAGATTTTCCATCGTATATATCTTATAAATAATACTATTTAATAACATCCAATCGTAAGTTTCTACATTTTTCATAGTACTCTCCGTTCTGAAATTTCACTTTATATACTTCTAAAATACGAAATTTGTGCAAGCACGAATCTACGTCCCGCTCATCATATAAAAAAAGAGCCAATACATCCTATGCATCGGCCCTTCCCGTATAATCCCATTATACTCCTTTTTGAATAACTGTCAAGATGCCAGGGTCGAAAAGTCTTGCGCCGTTCAAGCTTGCTTGGTAAGGTGCAAGACCTTGAGACCCTTTATTCATTTCCCATTTTGATTTATCCCACTTATTTGTTCCTTTAGATTTGTGCACTTTTGAAATGGAATAAATCCTCTCTTACACAAGATACTCGTCTTTTACCCGATTAAAGCAAATGCCGGTAATCTTGCCATTTTCGTCACTCAAATAATCTAACATATAAGGTGCTTCTTCCAGTACATAATAGAATTCTTCCGGATTTTGGTATTGACAGATCTTGTCGTCGATATGTACGGTAAGCCCTATTTCTTTAGCTCGTTTGAGTTCGTCCCGAAGCCATGAAGTCCCTCTCATCATTAATCCCTCCTTGCTGTATTGTAAAGGAAGTGTACTCCGCAATGTAAAAACCCATATACTGCAAGTTTATAGATAAGCGATATCGTTATTAAATGTATGCTTATAACTTATTTTTGGAAATAATTGGCGATTTTTGCCAAGGAAGTTTTTAGACTAAATTTAGGGAAAGATGTCAGACTTCTCTTGCCCTCGGAAAAATGATCCCTCCTTTCTTCGTTAAACTCATATCCCTCATCTATAGTATTATTATATCTCGTTAAAATAACAAAAATCAAGTGTTGTATGTACGAAAAAATGGTCGTTTGTACGTGAAAAACTAATTTAACAAATATTTTTGCACATTTTTTCTTCCAACCGGTTGACTTTATTTGGCTAATAACTTATACTTTTCATACACCATCAAAATAATTCGGAAAGGATGTGGGATTATGCGAATTGAACGTATCAATGACAATCAGATTCGGTGCACATTAAGTAAACGCGATTTGGCCGAACGTCATTTAAAAATCAGCGAACTGGTTTATGGTTCTGATAAGGCAAAAAAACTTTTTCGAGATATGATGGAACAAGCACATATGGATTATGGTTTTGAAGCAGAGGATATTCCTCTTATGATAGAAGCAATCCCGACTTCCAGAGATTCCATCGTTTTGCTTATTACGAAAGTCGACAATCCGGAAGAGTTTGAACAACGTTTGTCTCCGTTTCGAAATTTTCCGCGAGACGAGGAAGACCGTGATATGGCAGATGACGACGATTACTACGATTCCGACGCGGAAGACTATGACGATGAGGATGATTTGGAATATGGGGAGGACGATGAGGAGGAGGAAGACGAGTTTGACAACGATCTCTTCCATTCCTTTGAACAACTTCATGAAATATTAGAAGGTGAAACCACCAAAACGGAAAATGACGGCTCCTCGGATTTTGTTCCTCTTCACGAAATGTTGAAAAAGGGCGAAGGGACAAAAAAACCGAAGAAAAAAAATAAGGATTATGCTTACTCCTTTACGACATTTTCTGTGATGACTGATGCTTCCCGTGCAGTTTCTCCTCTCTATCATGGAAAAAGTTGCGTCTGGAAGGATGAACGCAACAACACTTATTATTTGATTTTATCAAAAGTAGAAAACCCTTCCAGCATGGTTCATATTTGTTCCATTTTAAATGAGTTTGGAAAAAAGGAGCGTTATACACAAGCAAATAAAGAATATTACAAAGAGCATTACACTCTTTTGATTTCTTCTAACGCTTTAGAAAAATTATCGAAAGTTTGATACTTCACTTATTTTCATCAAAAAAAGAAGCACGAATTGGTTTTTCCAACTCGTGCTTTTATTTAGGCATTGGCTTTGTTTGCCAAGTACTCATTTATTTTTGTAACCAACTCATCGCAGTCCATTCCATGAACCATAGCGGCTTCTTCCAGGCTTTCACCTTGTGATGCCGGACATCCTACACAATGCATACCAGATGCCATAAGAATCGCTGCGATTGTTTGATCCTTTTTCAGAATCTCACCAATCAACATATCCTTTGTCACTTCCATTGATACGTCCTCCTTTCAAAAGATATCATTAAAATTATAGGCAACCTTTGTCAAAATGTCAAGCAACTAGTAAAATTTACTGTCTTTTTATACTTTTAATGAAAAATTTTTTCATATTACTCTTGTGTTTTTTACTATTTTGTATTAAAATGAAACTAGCCTATAGGATAAAAGGAGGATAACGATTATGGCATACACAATTACAGATGCTTGCATCAGCTGTGGTTCTTGTGCTGCTGATTGCCCAGCAGGAGCTATTTCTGAAGGTGAAGCACATTTCGAAATTAATCCAGATGCATGTATGGATTGCGGTTCTTGTGCCGCTGCTTGCCCAACAGGTGCTATTGAAAGCTAATTAGACAAGTAACAACTTTTTAAAGAGACTATCGACGATAGTCTCTTTTTTTTAAGCCATATACTCTTTTAACACTTCTTCGATTACTTTTTCTTCTTCTTCTGTAAAACGAATTTGCTCCGGCCGCAAAATTTCATCCAATTGCTGCCGTTCTTCATCAAAATACTCCCTCTGATATTCCTGCATTTGGTCTTTTCGAAAAGTTTCGTTTTCAAATCTTGGCTGGCATATATTTTCAAGATAATCTAAAATCTCAATCTTAGCACTTTCCTTTTGATAAGACAAATTCAAAAAAAGATCTTGAAAAAATAAAAGGATACAGGGTAGCAATGTTCCCAAAAAAACAGAAAGAGAGGACCATGACAATCCAGGATTTCCATACCCTCTTGCCTGTGTCCAAATCAAATAGGCATTCATACCGATACATCCCAGAACACTTATGGCAAACAAAACTTCACACCAGGCTTCCCAAGTAGCCAGGGAAATCCCCGCTTTTTTATAACTTCTCAAATATTTTTCCACATAGATATCTACATTATTTACTCCCATTTTCAACTCATAACAGGTTTCAAATCTCTTCATCAGCATTTTCATCAAAGGATGGACGGAATTTCCCATCTTCACTGCTTCTTTCCCTATCTGTCTCAGCATCCTATACAAAAAGAATTTCATAAAAAAGCATAAAACCCCTACCCCAATCATAGCATACAAAATATAGTCCATATCTTCCCTTCCTTTCTGACTTGGTTTCGCCTTTCACAAATCTATACCACATGGCAACAAAATCATTATAACAAAACCGTTTTCAAAAAGTATAGGGGCAGATACAAAAAAATGTCAAAATCGTGCGACGGAATTTGACATTTCTCTGCTTTTTGATTCTTTTTTATTCTTGTATCGCCACTTCTTCGATAATATCGACAACCTTTTTTACCGCATCATGCTGGTTGCTTTCTTCCATGGCCTTGACATAAGTATCCCGATTCTCAAATACATTAGAAATTGCTTCAAGTAAACCGTCACTTGTCAACTCTTCTTCTTTAATGACATAACTGAAACCTTGCTTTTCAAATGAATTTGCATTTAAAATCTGATCTCCACGACTGGCTTCGAGAGACAGCGGAATCAAAATATTAGGTTTATGCAATGCCAGCAGCTCACAAATTGCATTTGCTCCGGCTCTCGAAATTACAATATCCGCAGCATCCAAAAGGTCACATAATTCTTTCTGAATATATTCAAATTGTATATAACCCTGCGTTCCTTCCCATTTTTTATCCACCTTATCTTTTCCGCAAAGATGAATAATTTGATATTTTTCAAGTAACTGTGGCAATATATCTCGAACTGCTTCATTAACCCGCACCGAGCCAAGACTCCCACCAATTACCAAAATTACCGGTTTACCCACAGAAAATCCGCAAAAATCCAATCCTTTCAAGCGATTTCCTGAAAATAACTCCTTTCGAATTGGAGAACCTGTAAGATAAGATTTTTCTTCCGGCAAATGAGCCAAGGTTTCTGGAAAATTGGCACATACCGCTGCTGCAGAAGGAATGCATAATCGGTTTGCCAATCCCGGAGAAATGTCGGATTCGTGCAATACACAAGGAACTTTTTTTCGCTTTGCTGCAAAAACAACCGGCACCGTCACAAAACCACCTTTTGAAAAAATGACATGAGGTTTTACCTTTTTTATAATTTTTCCGGCCTCTGCATATCCTTTTAAAATTCTTGCGGGATCCGTGAAATTTTTAATATCAAAATAACGGCGTAGTTTTCCTGAAGAGATACCATAATAAGGAATATCAAACTCTTCCATTAATTTCTTTTCAATGCCATCTTTGGAGCCCACATAATGAATCTCATAACCACGCTTTTGTAACTCCGGAATCAAAGCGATATTGGGTGTCACATGTCCCGCCGTTCCTCCTCCAGTCAAAATAATCCGCTTCAAAATTTCTTCCCCCATTTCTTTACAAATTCTTTTTGATTTCCGCTGCAACAGCCTCTAAATCCGGGGTTTCTCCCTGTTTCCATTTAATGTTAACATCATCCCCATAATATCTTGGAATTACATGCACATGAAGATGAAATACTGTTTGTCCTGCTGCCTCGCCATTATTCTGAAGGATATTTACTCCATCACATTGATAGGTCTTTTTCAATGCCGTCGCAATTTTTTTTGCTACCGGAAAAATTTTCTCTGCCTGTGACTCTTCCAAAGAAAACACATCTTCTGCATGCTGTTTCGGAAGAATTATCACATGACCTCTTGCAGCCGGATTCACATCCAGTATCGCTTTAAAATCCTCATCTTCATATACCGTTGTTGAGGGAATCTCCCCCGCAATAATTTTACAAAAAATACAATTCTCTGCCATAATTTCCTCCATTCTTTTTGCGCTATATCGCAATTAGTTTTATTGTTATTTCCATATTTTCATCTTTTATCATGAAAAACGAAAAACAGCATCAAAATTACGAAGCACCTTAAAATTTCCTTGTGCTGTTAATTCACCTGACATAAATGCATTCTGGAATGGCTTCTCCCCATTTAAAATCTGCTCCAAAACCGGTGTTGCAACTTTTGCAATAACATCCGGGGTTTCCATGGTTCCATAATAACATTCCAATTTTGTCCCCTTAACATCGATGACCAAACTCCTGTCTTCATCTGTCAAATCAAGACGAAAAGAGGCATTCATACCTTCTTTCGGCACAAAATGTTCTTGCAATTTTGCAATATGCTTATCAACTGTATTTTCCTCTTCATCTCCCAGCATATCTTTAAATAAACTGGCCAATTCTTCAATATCTTCTTTTTGCTTTTTCACATAATTGTCATCGGATACATAAGCGGACAATTGTTCACTCTCTTGTGGTGTAAGAGCCATTCGTGTACTTCGAAGCACGGTTTTTTTCACCTGGGAGCTACTATTTGGAAAGGCAACCGTACGTTTGGAAATGGCACGATAAAAATTTTCTGCACATTTCTCAATCATAAAACCATAATCCGCATTGGTTTCAAAATCAACATGATTGTCTACATAGGCACAAATACCTTCGCAGGGAACACCTCCCAGCATTTCCCAAGCTCGTATCAAACTTGCCTGAGCTTCTCTTTCTCCATACGTCGTAGCCATAACCACGGGAAGCATATAAATATGTTGTATTTTCTCCTTATCTCCGTACAGCCAACAAGCGTCTAAAAATTGCTGGAGATAACCGCCAATGCCATACCATTCAACCGATGCTGCCAAAATGACACCATCTGCCTCTTTTAATGTCTTCGGTAAAACCGATATTCCGCTTTTGTCTTCATACAGATTATATCGTTCCACCGTCACACGTAATTCATCCAAAACCTGTGCGATTTTTTCAATCGTATACAAGGTAGGATCATCAATCAAACCTCTTCCACCATAATAAATATTTACCTGCATCAGTAGCCTCCAATTCTTGTCTCTATTTTCTTATTTTTCTTATACAATATGCCACAAAGCAAAAATCCAGCTACAACACCACTGATATGTGCTGCATTATCAATTCCCGTGTCCTGCATCCCGGAATATAAACTAAGTACCAGATATATCGCAAAACGAAAAATGTCACTGCGAACGATCCTCTTACGATTTTTTAACAAGACCATTAACAAAGCACCCATTAATCCATAAATTGCACCGGATGCACCACATGAAACTACATGTTCACCCAAAGTCCAATTTACATATACAGAAACAAGCCCGGCAAAAATACCCGATGCCATATAAAGAATCAGATATCGAATTTTTCCAAATTCCTGTTCCAACGTATATCCCAGGACTAAAAGCGAAATCATATTGTTAACAAGGTGTTCCAAACCAAAATGTAGAAAGAAATGGGTTATCAGCCGATAATACTCCTGATTGTGGACCAAGGCCGGTTCATACATGGCTCCCATATCAATCATAAATTCGGCATCCAACGAAGAACCTTTCCACTCAGTATACAAGAATACACCGATATTAATCATTATCAGAATGACCGTGATAACAGGCAATGGCCTCTTTTCTATTGTTTCCGTTTCATTCCAATCCATAAAGCACTCCAATCTGCATAAAACAAATCAACTTTGACCCTGTCAACATTTTATGATACCAGGGTCAAAAGGTCAAAATGCCGTTCATGCTTGCATGATAAGGCGTTTGAACTTGAGACCCGCCAAACATGAGAAAGTAGCGATTTACAAAGTAAATCAGCGGATTTCGAATGTTTGTAGAATTGCGAAAATTGCGAAGCAATGGAGCAATTCGTAGGTATCTGTTGGGGGCAAAATACTTTTGACCCCAACATCATTTTATGGTACTATAATAGCATAATACACGCAGTGTGTCAAAGAGCCAATGAAAGGATATTTTTTACCATGGAAATAAAACTCAATGTCAATTCGGACAATACAAAAAACATTTTGGATCTTTTAGAAGAACAGGGTATTTCTTTACCCTGCAATTGTCATGGTGAAAATCTTTGTGGTGGATCCAGATATTCCTTTCCTTGTGGAATGATTCCAAAAGAGCCAATTACCATCCCATTACCAGAGTCCTCTTCCATCGAAAAAATGGAAGGCATTGATCTTATGCAGACACCGAACTTATCCATAATGCCGGATACTCTTCTAATTGACCTTGGAACTACAACCATAGCCATGGTATATTATCATTCAAAACAGGGCAGCACCTTTTTTTCAGAAGTTTTTGCAAATCCACAAATTCCTTACGGAGCCGATGTTATCAGTCGTATCAAATATGCGGTTGAACATCCGGAGAACTCCATCCTTCATAATGTTTTAATTGCTTCCCTAAAAGAACATATATCCTCATTTTTATGCCGCTATCCCGACATACATTTGAAACAATGCCTTATTGGCGGCAATACAACGATGATTCATCTGTTGTTAAACCTGTCATTAAGAGACATGACAGGGGTTCCCTTTACTCCGGCACAAATAAAAAATTTTTCCTTTTCTTATCATGATGTAAATGTTTCCATTCTTCCTTGGCTCTCTGCTTTTATTGGAGGAGATATTACAGCTGGGATTCTATCTTTGTCTTTTGATAAACGAAACGATACCTGTCTGCTTGCCGACCTTGGCACCAATGGCGAATTGGTACTTTGCCACAAAGGACGCTTGTTTACTGCCAGTACAGCAGCTGGTCCGGCATTGGAAGGTGGTGGCCTTTCTCACGGCTGCCCTGCTATTCCTGGAGCCATTTCTGAAGTATCTCTACGCGGTCTCCTTCCTCGTATTCGCACCATCGGGAACAAACTTCCCAGCGGAATCTGTGGAAGCGGTGCCATCAGCCTATTGGCAGAACTTCTTTCTCATGGGTTTATGGATACAAAGGGCATCCTGAGCGATAAATTTCCGGAAAATGGAATTACACTAGCCCGCTCTACTTCCGGAACAAGCATTTTATTTACCGCTAATGACATCCGACAAATGCAATTAGCTATTGCCGCCATTGCTGCCGGCATTGACACCTTATGTCATGAAGCGGGTATTTCAACCCATTCCATTGATTCTTTGTTTTTAGCCGGTGGCCTGGGATATTTTCTTCCTCTTGAAAAGGCAGCTTCTCTTGGCATGTTTTGTAATATTAAAAGAGAACGAATTCACTGTGTCGGAAATAGTTGTCTCAATGGTCTCGCAAAATTATCAAAGGAGGGAAATACTATGTCACAGATACAGTCCCATCTAAAGGAATTAACAACAGAAGTTTCTTTGGCAGAAAATTCTTATTTTCAATCTTCCTATATTGCTCACATGTCCTATCCATCCGATGATACAACTGCTTGATACCGATGAGAAGAAATCGCAACCATATCCCCATTTTGCAATCGCCTGCATTCCCAGGGAACCAATCTTTTTTCATTAACATAGGTTCCTTGTGAACTTTCTTGATCAATGATAAATACTTCTTTTTCCTCCAATATAATTTTTACATGAATTCCACTAACATCTTCCTTTAAAATAGTACTATCCACACTTGTTGCATCAGAGCCAATATAATATGGGCTCTGACAAATATGTATTTCCGGGTCTCTCTGATCCTCCGATTTTAAAAAAAGTGTCCTGGGATTTCTCTCGTTTTCCCATTGAATGTCTTTAGAGCGTGTTTTTTTCTTTTCCTTTTTTCCATAAAGAACAAAATATCCACAGCACAGTAATACAACCATTGAGACGAAAACTGCTGCCTTTCTATATTCAGGCACAAAGGTATCTAAGATAAACCATTTATCCAGCCATCCAAAATACCATGCCATACAGCCAAGCACCACAACAATAATTATAATTTCCTTCCGACTCCTTTTTTTCTTTTTGTTCTCTTCCTTGACAGGTTTGGTTTCTTTTTTTATATTTTCATTCAATGTGGGTGCTACAGCAGGCTCGTAATGATATTCTGCCAAATAGGTCTCTAGTTTATTTAGCATAAAATTTTCTTCCCGACAGATTTTATGTATCCCATATATAAGAAATGTCAAGGAGCGATTGCTATGATCCATAATATTCATCAATTCTTCTGTGATTTTTGCCATTTCATCTGCCACATCTGCCTGATAACCATCAAAATATGCCATGTACAGCTTCTCCTCTTTTGAATCTACAAAAATACAATCCCAACGTATCATAATATCCTCTGGTACAAGAAAGTACTCTTCCACATTTTGTATAATCTGCAATATTTGGTGAAATAGTTGGTATATTTTTTTTTCATCCGGATTTTCTTTTTTTATATATTCACTTATTGGTATTTTGTCACCAAAAGAATAAATGTAATGGACTTTACCATCAACCCCTAATTCCATAGGACCTACAATTCCTTCTATCGAGGTATAATTCAAAAGTTCTATCCCATATCCACCTTCCCTTTCATCAAGAACTATCTGCATTTTTCTTTCTCTCAAATCCCGGATTACTTCAATCTGCATTTCCAACTCACTCCTTTTTTAGTATTTCCTTATCCCACATTCGCTCACTATATTTCCATCTTTGTCCGCATATTTCATCTCGATACTCCCGTGGAAATGCAAAAAAGGGGATGGTCATATTAATTTTTACGGATATCATTAACTTTCCCCTCAAACCTTTTTTGCTGTACTCCATGGAATTTACCTTTGAAATCAACAATTGCTTTTCTATCATTTCTTTTCCTCTTTCCACATTATAATTTTCTTGCAAAATGCGTTGTCCCATAGAGTATAAAACGGTTTGATCATGAGAAAACATGGCAAGATAGAGAAGGAAAAAAATCGTCCAAATTGTTATGGTCGCAACAAACGTTGCCTCCACCGTAAAAGATCCTTCTTTTCTTTTTACAACATGGCACATAATAAAATCACTCCATATCCTGTACAAACAAATGGTGCAAAAGGTATTTTAGTATTTCTTGTTGCTCTTTTCCCTATCAATAAGCAAATCCCCCAAATAGAGGAAAGACCAAAAGCCAGCATCAATAATATCAACATCTGGTAAACTCCTAATACAAGGCCGCATACCGTCAATAAATAGCCATCACCCATTCCTATTTTTCCACAAGTTGCAATACTAATTATCATAAAAAGTACTCCCATGGCACCTCCTGCAAGAACCATCTTCCAATCTGCTAAATTAAAATAACAAACTATGCCCATCATAATACCAAAGATAGCCATGGATACAAGAAGTGTCTTTTTTCCAAAGGAACCATATCGAATATCCAATACGGACATAATCAATAACCAGATTAGCAAAATTATTTTTATGATTATCATTTTTCATTCTCCTTTTGTTTTCCACAAGTTTTGCATGGCATTCGTTCTCCCACTTGTGAAATCGGAATTTCACGGATATTGCGACTAATTTTATTGCAATGATTCATCGCATGGTAACGATTACCATAATTACATATATATACCTCTCCAATATTTTCAGGTGCTCTTCCACCACAGCATTTTTCACAGGGATAATACTTTCCACCATCCAAACTTCTCTCTTGTTCTATCCTTTCAATAGATATTTTTTTAATGCTTAGTTTTAAATGCGTACATAATAAAGAACTATGATACACCTTTCCCGTTTTTGTAATATACACCATTTGATCCAGATTTTGCTCCGAATCACTCATTCGGGTTAAAACACCGGTAAAAGCTCTTCCATAATATCTTTCTGCGAATCGAAATGTACGTTTAGCAAAAACTGGTAATGGTACTTTTATATTGTAATCTGCAATAAAATCCATTTGGTCTGTCTCTGTGTCCATTTTGGATCTTACCATGGAAATAACAGAACGATTTTCATTCTTTTTTTCCGAACTTAGTACATTATTTATCTTTGCAGTCAAATAAAGAGGGTTTATGGCCAGTTTTCCCTTGGAAAATGCATATTCTACAGATGCTTCTTTGGCAACCTGCGTAAGTGCACACTGTACTTGCTCTTCACAATATGTAAACTGATTTAAATACAAAATCCCTACAATTAAAAAAATAAAAATTGGAAGAACTAGGGATGCTTCCACGGTAATCGAACCATCCATATGTATTTTTTTCTCTCTTATTTTCATCTCCTTCTCCTTTCATTAACTGCTCGAGACGAGAAAGGGTACTCTATTTATTGGGTAGGCAATTTTCCTTTTGGATTATGTGTAGGTATGATATAATAGATAAAAAATAGAATACCCTTTCTCGCCTCGAACTATAAAATTAATAAGCAGCTTCTAGTTCCAGTTCCACTTCAAATTCTCTTTGCTTGTGGAAACCAAATGGCAATTTCCATGGATATAAAAAATCCGCCTGCACTTGAAATTTAGTCGTACAGATCCCCAGTCGAAATTGTGGAACATACTTTTTTTGAATTTTCCATTCCATTAAATCCATCATACGACAACATATCGTACTTTTATCCATGGATAAAAGAAAAATTGAAAGATATTCTTCATATCCAAAGGATGTTTTTTGACTGCTTGGGTACTGATGAACTTTCTTCATCACATAATCGTGACTAAATCTCATTAAATCTGCAAATGAAACATAAAACTGTTCCGCTGATTTTAAAAGTGAAACCTGTTTATTTTGAAGGAGAGCAGCCACATCTACAATGGACTCTGCCATTCCCCATAATACGATAAAAAGAGTCTGAAAAAATCGAATCAGGGGCTCCATTGCTGTAAAGCCAACCACAGCAATAGCTGCTGCATATGCTGTCTCTCGACTTTTCGCAGAAGAAAACAGTGCCGATGCATTTGCTGCTGTGCGAAGTAAGACAATTTTATCCAGAATAACACTCAGATTTTCTTTATCTGTCGCTTTTCCACCAATCAAGTATTCCCATTCGTATTTTAATACATTATCTGCCCCTTCTTTCTGTATTTCATTTGAGAAGAACTTTTTTATGTAGGCAATTAAATAGGCTTCTGTCAACGCCATACTTCCTATTTTTCCTATATTTCCTTTAAAATCCACCTCTTCGTCCTCCGTCAGCATTTTTACCGGTTCTCTCCGTTTTTCTTTTTCCTCTTCCTGGAATAGTTTCAAATGGTGATCCGGATTTTCTACTTTTTCTTTTGAAATTATATCCTCATTTTCGGATACCATTTTTAATATTCCACCTGACAGTGCAGACGAAAAATAATCCAACGGATTTTGGGCACCACCATGTTCTCCCATTCCTTCATAGGAATAGCAAATAGAAGGCATTTTATAATTATCCCACAAAAGGTGCATCTTTTGATTATTTTCTTCTTCCCAACTCGCAGATAAAAGTTGTTCACTTTCCCTTAGGATTGTAAGATCCTGTTTGATTTCTTCCCTAAGACAGTTTCCCCCTGTCACATTTTCAAAAGTTTGAGGATGATTCTCTGCTTCATTTTTTATTTGCAAAAACAAAGCTGCTGCCTCATGAAAAATATTTTTATACTCCTTTCTTTTTTTCTCATTTTTTTCGATCTGCTTCAACATTGTTTCAATGGAAATTACCTTGTCTTTAATTTTTTCCCATATATGTGGTTCTGTGATATGAAGGGTTTGTGCTTTCTTCTCTCCAGGACAAAACATTTTGGCAAAAATCTTTTTGGGCTTAAGTACATTTCCAACTGAAATACCGTCTATTTTTTCCATCCAGATGGTCTGTTGTCTACTGTCTTTTGCCTGTTCTTTTTCTTCTGCTGCCTTTCTTTCTATTTCATCTGCCTTGGTATCGATCTTGTCCAAAGTTTCCTTTTGGGATTTGACTTTTTCCAATATTTCAGATACGGTTTCCCTTTTCATATATTCACAAATTTGTTGTAACAACTCTTCTCCACCATTTTCCGTAACATAGGATTTATTTGTAACCAAGATATTGCTTACACTCCCATCATACATATCTGTCAAGGGAAAAAGACCTGCTCTTTTCTCCAAATTTTTTTCAATATAGAAACGCATTGTGTCTTCATAGGATTTTCCCACATCTTCCAGGAAAAATAAATGGTATTCGTCATACATTGGACGATTGTATTCTGCCATCAGACTGTCGATACCAATTTGTAATATTCGACTTGCTTGATTATGGCAGACCTTCCCTCTGGTGATCTCAACCATTCCGCATATCAGTGACATCAAAATCAAAAGAATTAGGGTTAAGAAGACCGTGATACTGGCATCTTCTCTTTTCATCATTCCAATATATCCTTTGTATCTTTATCAAACGATTTCCATGCATTGTCTATTACTCCTTGTATTTTTGTTTTAAATACAAGTACCAACGCAATCAAAATTACCAGAATTAATATTAATTCCACGATTCCAATTCCATCTACCTCTTGAATAAATTGTTTTACATATTTCATAGTATCCCTCATTTCTTTTTATTATTTTTACATACTCATAAATGCTGGCACAATAATAATCGCAATGATAATGCCAAACATAAGCATCATTGGAAGCAACAGCTTTGTTCCTGCTGTTTCTCCCAATTGTCTGCTTAATTCTTTGCGTTTTTCAAACGCATCTGTCGCCTCTGCTTCTAACAACGCGATAAAACCTTCTGTCCCTTTTTTCATATTTTGGTTAATAATAGAAGCATATCGCAAATAACAAAGCTGACGACATCTTTTTCCGAAATGTTCAATAGATGCTGCTTCGGATGCACCATTGCACATTTCCTGATAGGTCGTTAAAACCTCTTCATATACATAACGGCGCTCACCTCCTTTCTTAAGATTATACTGATACTCTTCTCCCAAACGTTCAAAACATCCTCGGATATTTAGTCCGGCATTAAGTAAAAGCATTGTCTTATTTATAAATTCTGGATAATCAAATTGTAATTGCTTTTCTCTTTCCTCCAGAGATTTCTTTTCCTCCTTTTTCCAAAATAACGGTAAAAGAAAAATAAAAACTAAAAGTAAAACATAGACATACGAATGCTTTTCTTCTTCAACATCCTGATATTGGACATCATAACCACCAACCGTAGTCGGCAATGCAATTTCCTTTTGTTTCCCCTGTTCTGTCACTTTTTTTTCAACCACCTCTTTAATCTGATTAAAAGTTCGTTCTTCTTTTGGTAGTTTCTCAACATCAATTATAATTGGAAATGAATACTCTTTTTCCCAATTGCGCCACTTTGCTTCTACAGCAAGTGTTGTTTTTACCCCCTTCTCAGGTATATCCAACATTTTTAATGAACCATCTTGATTCATATATTCTTCTGGAATCATCCATGCCAACTCAATTCCGGTTTCCGGGATTGCGGCCACCAAATTTAGCGGAGAAGAAACAGCCTCATAAGATGCATTATCTCCTCTCAATTTTTCCTTCAGATAAGATAAGCACATTTTATCCAATTTTTTCAACTCTTCCTCTGTAAATTCTCGATCTTCCAGGTTTAGGGTCATCGTTTCTGATTTGGTTTTCCCATTCATTTTTGCTGTGATTTTAAAGGTAATTTCTTTTCCCTCATCTTCCCTGGAAATAATATTCTTGTTTTCTATGATTGACTGTTTTTCCGAGGGCAGACTTCCCAGGATAAATATAAAAATAATTCCAATGAAAATCACAAAAATAGTCGCTAATCTTTTACACCACATTTTTTTAATCTCATATTTCTGTTCTTCTTTTCGGTATAAAATTTCTATCACAGAATTCGAGTTATCAAAATGCCCTGTCACTTTCCAAAACAACGACTCCAAATGACATTTTTGGATTAGATTCCATATTTCTTCCTCCATCTTCTCCACTTTTACGCCTCCTTTGCTACACAGATATATTTATTATTTTTTGACTCCACCAAAAAGCAAATCCATATATTCCAAGGGCTCCTGTCATTATTCCCATACCCAAAAGATTTCCATATAAGGGATCCAAAAAATCCGGAGAAAAAATACGCAAATATAGAATTATAGCAAGGGGAATAATGTTCATACAATTTGCTTCCATCTTTTTCCCTGCAATAACAGTTTCAATTTCCCTTTTTGTTTCCATTTTTTCGGCAATATTGTCTGATGTACGCTTCATTATTTTTACCAGATTTCCTCCGGTTTTTTTTGCCGTTACGAGTATCTCACTAAAAATGCGAATATCCTCCAATCCACTTCGCTCACCAAAATCCAACATAAGTTTTTCAACCGGGACATGAAGATGAATTTGCGAAAGAAAGTAATCAAATTCCTGTAGAATCAAATCATCTTTTTTATAAATCAAGGCTAAATCTTTTTGCGCTTCATAGATTGAATTTTCCAGAGAATATCCTGCAGATAATGCAGAAATCATACTTTCCATAGCGTCTTTAAATTGAATGGCTAATTTTTCTTTTTGCTTTTTTATCAGAATCTGTCGAAAATATTTTAATGAGAAAACGGCTCCCAATATCAAAAGGACAATCACGGAATAGATATTATTATAAAATAGTATTGCGATTACCAACCCCATAATCATACCGAAAGAACCATAGAGTATTTTTTCTTTTTGAGAATACCTGTACTCATTATATCCTATCATTCTAACTTCACCCCTGCTTTCATACATTTATCTGTGGAGCGAAGATTATGATTTGTACGTTGAAGACTTCCCTTTATTTTTCCATTCATTTCACCTTCTTCCACAAAGGAAAACAAGGGAAAAAGTTCCACTTCTCCTTCCGACATATTTCCCACTTCACAAATCTCCAATACCTTTCTCGAACGGTCTCTCAATCTTCCCAGATGTACAATGATATCAATTGCAGAAGAAATCTGTTGCCGAATGGCAATTAATGGTATGTCCATTCCCATTAACACAAGAGTTTCTAATCGATTCAGCATATCTTTTGGACTATTGGCATGTCCCGTTGATAAACTGCCATCGTGCCCGGTATTCATTGCTGCAAGCATATCAATTGCCGTAGCATCGCGGATTTCCCCAACAATTATTCGATCCGGTCTCATCCGAAGAGCACTTCGAATCAAATCCCTTATTGTTATCTGATTTTTTCCTTCAACATTTGCATTTCTCGCCTCCATCCGAACCAGATTATCTACATTTTGTATCTGTAATTCTGCAGAATCTTCAATGGTTATAATCCGTTCGGTAGCAGGAATATAATTAGATAAAATATTTAAAAATGTTGTCTTACCGGCTCCGGTTCCGCCTGAGATAAAAATATTGTATTTTGCTTCCACCAATCCTTTCAAAAATTGATCTGCTTCCGCTGTAATTGCTTCCATTTTTATCAACTTTTTCATGGTTAATGCCTCTTTGGGAAACTTCCGTATGGTAATCACGGGCCCCTCCAAAGCAATAGGTGGCATCACAATATTTACACGAGATCCATCTGCCAAACGTACATCCAAAATCGGCGTTGTCTCATTTACAATACGATTTCCTTCGGATGCGATTTGCTGTGCAATATCTTCAAGCCTTTCCCGAGAGTCAAATTCCAATCCGGTTTCATACAATTTCCCCTCCTTCTCAATAAAAATATGATGTGGGCCATTTACCATAATTTCTGTCACATCTTCATCCTCAATAAGTTCTTGAAGCACATCTAATTTACGCATTGAATTAAATATTTGCTGCCTCATTTTCTTACGTTCACGAAATCGTAAATATTGTTCTTGCCCCATCTCTGTAATAACCTGGTCAATAATATCCGCAAGATATCTTTCATCCAGGTCCATACCTGTAGGAATCTGTTGTAATACTTTCCTACGAATTTTCTCTTTTACTTCCTTTTCCATCCATCACTTCTCCCATCTGCAAATATTTTTCCAGTTCTTTTTTATTCTTTATTTTCGGAAATGTTATTTCTGAAAAAATAATTTTATTCCATATTTCTTCCCGATTTTCTGCCATACAATATTCTCGCAATACATGCCTGCGAATCGCCGCTAAAAAGCCATCTTCCAAAGGCATAAAAATTTCATCGGCATAATCTAAAAGTTCGAAAGTATACTCAAAAAACTGACCTACCTCCAATATAATTTTTGAAAAAAGGTTTTGTTGTTTCAATCCTTCCATGATTTTTTCAATTTCTTCTTTGGAAAAATCAAGTAAATCTTTATAATGTGCTACTGGAGCAAGAATAGATATTTTGCCGTAAGGATATGCTAATTTTTCAAGGGCCTCTTCTGCCATCCCATTTTCCACCGCTAATATCCATTCTGCTAATCCTTGATGATGCAAAGATGGTGTCTCACTGAGTTCTTCTGGAAAAAATACAGGCACCGGACACATGCTTATATAAAGAACTTTATCCTTTTCTGCCCTTTCCAAGGCCTCTTGCAAAGCCAATCGGGTCTTTTCTTCTCCCCCTTCCGGTGAAAAAATACAACAAATACGTCCATTTTTTTCTGTTCTTTGCTTTTCTCCCGCGTCCATGTCTACAATTTCACAAAATTGCTGCCAGATTTCTTCTTTTTTTTGATACATAAATATTTCATTTTTTCCCTCTGCTACCGGCCTGTCTGAAAGAAATACCCCTGTTCCAACTTCATCCAAAAATTCCTTTTTATCCGAGATTACGAAAACATCTTCAACTGGCATCTCCATTTCCTCTATCTTTGATATCATCCTAATTTCCATTTGTTTTGGCATTTTTTTTCGGAAAAATTCCAAAAACCGTTTGGTGTAAGAGGTTTCTCTTACATTCACATAACAAATTTTTTTCATTGCTTATCCCCCTAGTTTATACAAAGACAAATACAAAAACCAAATAAAATGCAAAGGGAGAAGGGAATTACCGCGTCTTCTTCCCACTTTTTTGTTGCATAATATGGAATTACTTTTTTCTCTTTGCAAATCTGCCTGATATAATTTTTAAAATATAGGAATCTGCGAGATAAATTTCGCTTCCTGATAATCTTGAGTACAGAAAACAGTGCACCGACTAATAATGAGTAAAATACTACATGGGCACCGAAATAAATACTATAATAACTACAAATGATGGAAATTAATTTGATATCTGCAGCCCCGAACATCCGAAGCAAATAAAAGAAACTACAGAAAATAATTGGAATGATGCAACCAATGATAAAATATACTACCCCAACAATCCCATAGGTCAAAAAATTATGGAATAAACTCAGTAACAGTCCCATAATAATTATTATATGGGGAACCTGGTAGCAATACATATCACAAATTGCAGCCGGTAACAAAACAAGGAAAATCATAGGTTGATTTTCGATTTTGTCACCCCCTTGATTTGTTGTGATTCATATACTAGCACGAAGTGTCGATTCTTGTCAACAACTTTTTTTAAAAAATCGAATTTTTTTTTGCAGGAGGGTTATAATCCTACTAAGATATTTTTTTATAAAGCGCGAGTTTTCGCGAGAAATGGGGATTTCATGAAAAAGAAAAAAGAACCTCTCAATCAAACCAAGCAAGAATTACTTCGTGAGATTGAAGAGGTAAAGACATCTTTAGCAATTGCACATTCCAATTTTGATAATGTTAATGATCCGGATCTGGTTGACAGTTGTATCTATGAAATGACTGCAATCCAGTACAAATATAAATATTTATTGCGACGTATGCGTCAATTTGAAGGAGACAATATGCCTATTCGCTCCATGAGATAACGCGCATTGGTTGTTTTGCTCTGTCCGGAATGAATTTTATGGCTAAATACAATTTGATTTTCTTCGTATTTTTCCGAAAAGAAATAATTGCTTACTTTCTTTTCCGGTAATTCGCATAATTCAAAATCATGTGTGGTAATGAAGGTAATACATTTTTCTCTTGCAAATTGGTGAATGACTGCTTTCGCACCAAAGATACGATCGTTGTAATTTGTTCCCTTAAATATTTCATCTATAAATACAACAAAGGGAACTTTCTCATTCTCCTGGTCTTTTGCATATTCCAGTACTTTTTTTATACGCAATAATTCGCCATAAAATGTCGAAATTCCTCGACTGATATCGTCCTGAACCCCAATGGATGTAAATATCTTCATAAACGGTGCCTCAAAATATGTGGCATTTACATAAGTTCCAGCAAACATTAAAACCAAATTACTTCCTATGGTTCTCATAAAAGATGTTTTTCCACTCATATTTGAACCTGTAATCATAATGATTTCTTCTTCACAGGAGAAATCATTTGGCACGCATTTTTTTTCACTTAATAGTGGATGCTGTACATTTTCCATTTTCATTGAAATATTCTCTATTTTTTTTGGCAAACACACATTATCTTTACACCAGGCAACTCCCGTAAGTGCCAAATACAATTCTATTTGCTCCACTCTTTCTATGGCTTCTTTTAATTTATCTACACCATTTTTCATCAATTTCCGATAGAGAAAAATAAGTAATGGATTTAGGATAAATATGGTATTAAAAATAATATTTGATATTTTATTTTCCTTTGCATAATACAAATATGATATTTTTGTGATTCCATGAATCATCTCTTTTCCCTCTTCTATTTTTCTTTTGCATAAAAGCAAAGGTTCACTGGAAAACTTTTCTTTTGAAATATATTCTATTAAATGCTCCATTTTTCCAAAGGCATGTATGCATTGACCTATTTCTTCATATTCTTTTTTATGAAAATAGGAATAAATATTCATCCAGCAAATGCAAAATAACAACATGATTCCACTAAATTTAAAAGATATTATAGATGAAAGACTCAATACCAGTGAGCCAATCATACCAAGTGCCAATAAACCACCAAATACTATGGATATTATATTCGCTTTCCGACAAGAATCCGGATATATACTTTTCTCTTCAAAATCAATATTCCTTATATTACGAATATTAGAAAAAATTGTCTGGAATCCAATATTAAAAGTAAAATGATTTGACATTTCACAAACTGCTTCCTGACACATTTTCCAGGATTTTTCATCAATTTTCTGTCTGGTCAAATGATTTGCAAATTTTCTTTTTCCACTTCTACTATTTGCAATATTAAGCCATTGAAATAGCGAATTTTTGCCAAGAATATTTAAATCCATTAAGTCCTTATTTTCTTCACATATAAAGGATGAACCCGTTTCTGTAAATTCCTTCCATCCCTCTCCTCTCCTCTTTTCGTATTGGTCTACAATCATTAACCCTTTTTCTGCTTCTTCTCTTTGTTCAAATAACGTGGAATGAAATACAAGCAAAATTATAAAAGCTGCAAAAGAAATACTACCTGCAATAAATGCTACAATTCTTATATTTTCACTATTCCATCCAATAATAATAAAAACAAATGCTAACAAAAATAGAATTAATCGTAAATTGGATATACGATTTATAAGCTCATTATTTTTTTTGTATTCTTCTTCTAATTCTTTTTTGCAAATTTCTATTTGTTCCCACATAATATCTTCTCCAATTCCATTAAAAGTTGTTTTTGTGAGCAAACGGTAATTGCCGGTATTCCTACTTTTTCAGCACCTTCTGTATTTTGTTCCCGATCATCGAAAAAAAGACATTCTTCTGCATTTAGCTGATACTTCTCCAATAAATACAAATATATTTGTGGATCTGGTTTTATCTTCTGAATTTCGTAAGAAACCACTTTTCCATCAATATCATCGAGGAATGAAGCTCCTTTTGTATGCTTGTTAAATAAATCCTCCGAATAATTTGACAAAAGATATATCTTGTATCCCATTTGTTTTAATTCATGCAATTTTTTCCATACATCCGGACGATTTACATGCATTTTTTCTCCATGTGTCAAAAACCAGCGTATTTCTTTCTTATATTCCGGATACTTTTTCTCATACTCACATATTGTTTTCTCAAGAGAATTTCCCAAATCAAGTCCACACCACAATTCATCATTAAACATGGTCATACCAACTTGAATTGCCCTCTCTTCTGACATTCCATAATCTTTCATCAACATATCTTTCCAACGATATTCTAAAAGCACATCTCCTACATCAAAAATGATATTTTTTAACATCTTATCCTCCCAATACAAATATTTTTTAATGTAGCGCCTAACGGCTTCGTGTAGGACATTCACACAATGCCACTTTGTTCAAGCACAAGCGCCACTGTGCTCATTATATCATATTTTTTGTGGAAAAAATACTTTTTTTGAGTTATACTTATTCTAAAATATATTATTTCGGGATTTTTCCCAGAATGGAGGTTCTTATGAAAAATAAGATATTACTGTTTACCTTTTTACTACTTTGTTTTGGCTCCTGTCTTTATTGCACCTGTGTTTCTCAAGCAGCTTCACAGAAAATTACAAAATTAAAGGAAAACAAACTTTATTCTATTGATTTAAATAGTGATGGTGTGCCAGAAAAAATTAAGTATTCTCTTATCAACACGAAAGATATTTCTTACAAATATAAGATTTATATCAATGGAAAGATTGCTTATACGAAAAAATTGGAATGCTCCTACAATCCTGGTTTGTATATTGCAGACTTTGATAAAAAGGACGGTGTAAAAGATCTTTGGGCATTTTCATGGGGGGAATCAGATGATATCATTTATTCATCTCATCTCCAATTTAAAAATCATACCGTGAAAAAAATCTGTGATTTTGATTACAAGGAAATTGGAAAAGCATTCAACATCCGAAGTGGCATTCTTCATTCTACGGATGGAAAAGGACATTTTTCAGTATGCTTTGATCGTTCCTTTTACGTAGACAATCTTATTGGAAATCATTATGATATTATTCCTTTTACTTATAAAAATGGAAAAGATAAACTCCAAAATGTTTCCACCTATAAGATTAAAAGTATTATCAATAAAAATAATATACTTACATTAAAAGAAGAGATTTCTTTTCTTTCAAAACCTAAAATACCTTCGAGTATCTCTATGAAATTGAAAAGGGGAAAAAAGGTTAAACCAACAAAAATATATTATAAAAAGGACCAATTGTTTGTTCAATTTAAATCAGATTCTGGCCAAACAGGATGGATATATGCAAATCCTTATTGCTATTCATTTTCCAATGATCCCATGCAAAGTCCTTTCTCTGATATCCTTTTAGCAGATTGATAGAAATATATTCTACATTTTTTAATATTGTCATAATAAAAGAGGCTGCCGCTTAACGATGCTCAAATCACTAAAGCGACAGTCTTTTTTGTGTCTCATACTTTTCCTAAATAAAAGGAAGCACCATTTTTCGGTACTTCCTTCCTGTTTAAGAAATGAGGCATCGGGGACTCGAACCCCGGACAACTTGATTAAAAGTCAAGTGCTCTACCACCTGAGCTAATGCCCCATAATGCCCAGAGCCGGAATCGAACCAGCGACACAAGGATTTTCAGTCCTTTGCTCTACCAACTGAGCTATCTGGGCTCAAATGCGTTGCATTGAGTAATTGCGGGGGCAGGATTTGAACCTACGACCTTCGGGTTATGAGCCCGACGAGCTGCCTGACTGCTCTACCCCGCGACAAAAATTAATAACATTTTATCAATCGTATGGTAATACCAACCACACCAGGTATAATGTTAACGGAATGAATTCCGTAGTGGGCGGAGAAGGATTCGAACCTTCGAAAGCGTAGCTAACAGATTTACAGTCTGCCCCCTTTGGCCACTCGGGAATCCGCCCCTTTTCATTAATGGCTTAATGAAGCCGACGACCGGACTTGAACCGGTAACCTGCTGATTACAAATCAGCTGCTCTGCCAATTGAGCCACGTCGGCAAAAAGATGGGACCTACAGGGCTCGAACCTGTGACCCTCTGCTTGTAAGGCAGATGCTCTCCCAGCTGAGCTAAGATCCCATATTCTTTTTCATCTTTCGATGATCAGCGACCCAGGAGGGACTCGAACCCTTGACCTCTGCCGTGACAGGGCAGCGCTCTAACCAACTGAGCTACTGGGCCAGATTATACCTTCAAAACTACACATTGTTCAAACCATTCCAAACCGATTAAGGTCAAGCCTTCGACC